>JAMPAO010000081.1 GCA_023667165.1 Ruminococcus sp.
AACCTATGACCCTCTGCTTGTAAGGCAGATGCTCTCCCAGCTGAGCTATGCTCCCATTCGCCCGATACTCATGGGCTTATCTTGTTTTCCCGCCTGCTGTTCACCAACCGACTTATTTATTTTACTGCATTTGATAACAAAAGTCAAGAGTTTTTTTGAAAATTCTTCCGATTTATGAGATATAACATAATTTTCACCGCAATAACGAATTTGATTGTGCAGTATCAACAAACCGAAGAAAAGCAAGCGCGGAACCGAAGCCGCACGGAAACCAATTTATTTGAAAAGACTTCTTAAAACTAAAACAGGAAATTTAAGATGTTATTTGCAAAAGTCAGAGCATTAAACTAAAAGGATTTTTACATAAAAAGATTGCCAAAAATACGTGCGCGCGGCTTGTGAAGACAGGTTCTGAAACTTTGCTCCGATAAATTTCCGTAATTCTCTTGACTTTTTTGGCGAATAAGGTTATTATATATAATGTATAATAGTGTGCGCAGGTCTTTTTTGCCGGACGTAACAAGATTATGCTATCTTGATCCGAAAGGAACGTGATGTTAGGGTTGAACGATAAGCTCAAGCTTTACGGGTTTAATAACCTCACAAAAACCTTAAGCTTTAATATTTACGACATATGCTACGCAAAAAGCCAAAGGGAGCAGCAGGATTACATCAAATACATTGATGAGCAGTATAATTCCGACAGGCTTACAAAGATATTGTGCGACGTTACCGAAGCCATCGGCGCGCACGTGCTCAATATCTCCAAGCAGGACTACGAGCCGCAGGGAGCTTCGGTCACGCTGCTTATCTCGGAGGAGCATATCGAGGGAGATATGATAGACAAATCCTGCAATATGCACAGCGTCCCTCCCAAGGCGGACATTGCGGGGCATTTGGACAAGAGCCATCTTACCGTTCATACCTATCCCGAGGTGCATCCGGAAAACAACATAGCCACATTCAGAGTGGACATCGACGTTTCCACCTGCGGGGAGATAACCCCCCTGAAGTCGCTGGATTATCTTATAGGCAGCTTCGATTCGGATATCATCATAATGGACTACAGGGTCAGAGGCTTTACCCGCGACGAAAAGGGCAGGAAGCTGTTTATCGACCACGATATCACATCTATCCAGGACTATATCGCCAGGGACACTCTTGAAAGGTACGACGCCATCGACGTCAACGTCTACCAGGCGAACATTTTTCACACCAAAATGATGATACGGGAGATATTCCTGCAAAATTATCTTTTCAACACCGATACCTACGAGCTTGCCCCCAAAAGGCGGCTGGAGATAAACGACCTGCTCAGGCGGGAAATGATAGAGATATTCAACGGCATGAATATTTTCTGACAGACCGTGAATTAAAGCTGCGGGAAAGCTCCCGTTTGGGGAACGGTACTCACGGAGCATACACACAGCAGCGGTGCAGCCGAAGATCCGGAGGAAGGTAAAAATATGGAACTTACGGAAAAAAATACAGAGCTTACAAATGAAGAATGGTGGAAATATTTTTCCGAAGGCATAATATTTTCGGCTCTGCCCTTTATGATCGAAGCGGTCGGCAAAATGGCGTCCGAGCTTTATGATATGAAGTACTGCGATAAAGGCAGGTGGTGGTACGGCGAATGGGAGGGTGACAGAAGAAAGATCATCACCGTTGACTGCCCCAAGGGAATCATGAGAAATATCTGCTGGGGCTGGAATTATAATTATATACCTCATCCGACAGGCAAAGGCACGTTCAAATACGCCCGCACGGAAAAGGCCTTCAGCCTTGACGCAGTGGATTCTTATATGAAACACACCGAATATCCCGATCTTTACTATGATAACGATAACAGATATATGGAAAGGATAATACTGTCAAGAAAGTACGCCCTCCCGAGCTGGACTAACAATGCCGAGATCGCACGAGATCATATGGAAACAGTATGCAGGCGGAATATACCGTTTATAAAAGAGTATTTCGAGCGCACAAAAACCGACTGCGGCGTTATAGAGGATATCGACAGGTTTTCTTACGCTTACTCCGATCCCTTTCACTACTTACTGTGGGGACAGAATTATGCAAAGGCTTTTATCCTTGCAAAAAACGGCGGTATTGAAGAAGCCGAACGGGGATTTTCAGATGAAAAGACGCTTGCAAGGCTGCGTCGGGTGTACAAGGACGGCAGGAGCGGTTCTTAAGCCGATCCCGTAAAGGGGACAAACTCCTTGATAAAGGAAGTGAATTTTTATATGGAGCATTCGCAAAACCGCGCGCCCATACACGAGGCGCTGATGAGATATAACGAGGAACGGATCGTTCCCTTTGACGTGCCGGGGCATAAGCACGGCAAGGGCAACCCCTGGCTGACGGATTTTCTGGGACAGACCTGCATGAATCTGGACGTAAATTCCATGAAGTCCCTTGATAATCTTTGTCACCCCGTATCGGTGATCCGTGACGCAGAGCGACTTGCCGCCGACGCTTTCGGGGCAGGTCATTGCTTTTTTATGGTAAACGGCACTACCTCCTCGGTGCAGTCCATGATACTTTCCGTCTGCAAGGAGGGGGATAAGCTGATAATCCCCCGAAACGTTCACAGGAGCGCCATCAACGCCATGATAATAAGCGGCGTGATACCCGTTTACGTAAACCCGGGAGCCGACCGCAGACTGGGCATTCCCTTGGGAATGGATATAAACGACGTAAAAAAAGCAATGGACGAAAACCCCGACGCCAAAGCCGTATTCGTGAACAATCCCACCTATTACGGCATATGCTCCGACCTTACGGGCATTGTAAAGCTTGCCCGCGCAAGGGGTATGAAAGTGCTGGCGGACGAGGCTCACGGTGCTCATCTGTATTTCGGGGAAAATATGCCCGTTTCCGCAATGGCGGCGGGAGCGGATATGGCAGCCGTTTCCATGCATAAAACAGGCGGCTCTCTCACCCAGAGCAGCTTTCTTCTGGTAGGCAAAAACGCAGGGATATCCGAGGGTCATGTGCGCTCGGTGATAAACTTGACCCAGACCACCAGCGGCTCCTATCTGTTGCTGTCCTCCCTTGACATAGCAAGGAAATACTACGCCCTGCGGGGCAGGGAGCTTTGCTCTCAGGTGATACGCTCCGCGGAATACGCAAGGGAAGAGATAAACAGGATAGGCGGCTACTACGCCTATTCCGTCGAACTGATAAACGGCAGGGATATTTTCGCCTTTGACAGGACAAAGCTGTCGATATATACAAGAGATATAGGTCTTGCCGGGATAGAGGTGTACGACAGGCTGCGTGACAATTACGGCATACAAATGGAGCTTGGGGATATGGGCAACGTTCTCGCCATAATCTCCCCGGGGGACCGCTGGAAGGACGTAGAACGGCTTGTTTCCGCCCTTTCGGAGATAAAGCGGCGTTTCGGCGGCAGCGGCGGAGAAAGCGCGGGCGTCAGCCATGAATACATAAACCCCAAAATAGTACTGTCCCCCAAAGCCGCATTTTACGGCGAGCAGGAGGTGCTGCCCATTATGGAAAGCGCGGGGCGGATATCCTGCGAGTTTGTGATGTGCTATCCCCCGGGCATACCCATAATCGCCCCCGGGGAGCTTCTTACGCGGGAGATACTGGAAAGTATCGCCGAAAGCAAGCGGCACGGCTGCTTCATGACCGGCACGGAGGACATGAACATTGAACGGATAAAAGTAATAAAAGAGTAGACCTCCTCGGAAACCGAAGAAGTGCCGAATGACGCAGCAATTTTGTTGTCGGACAAAGTCCGTTTTCCGCAGGAATATTTGGTGTATTACAAGGAAAACGGGCAAAGCATGACAGCAAAAGAGCAAATCGGGCGGTGCTTCGGAAGTTTCCGAGGAGATCTAATGAAAGGAACGCGTTTTTATGGAGCTATGGTTTACCGAATACCACTCAAAGGACGCCAAGATGTCCATACGCATAGATAAGCAGCTTTACAGCGGTCAGAGCGAATTTCAGCGGATAGACGTTTTCGACAGTCCCGAGTTCGGCAGGTTTCTCACCCTTGACGGACTGATGATGCTCACCGAAAAGGACGAGTTTATCTATCACGAAATGATAACCCACGTGGCGATGGCTTCCGAGCCGGATATAAAAAATATCCTTGTCATCGGCGCGGGGGACGGCGGCACCGTAAGAGAGCTTACAAGATACGGTACCGTGGAGCATATCGACATGGTAGAGATAGACGAGGATGTAGTGCGGGTGTGCAGGGAATATCTTCCCCAAACGGCGTGCAGGCTGTCCGATCCGAGAGTGTCGCTGCATTTCGAGGACGGTCTGCGTTACGTGCGCACAAAAAAGAATATGTACGATCTGATCATAGTCGACAGCACCGACCCTTTCGGTCCGGGGGAGGGTCTTTTCACCAGCGAGTTTTACGGAAACTGCTATAACGCCCTTACCGAAAAGGGCATTCTCATAAATCAGCATGAAAGTCCCTACTACGCGGAGGACGCAAAGGCAATGCAGCGCGCCCACAGGCGCATAAAGGAGTTTTTCGGCATTTGCGGGGTCTATCAGGTGCATATCCCCACATATCCGTCGGGGCACTGGCTTTTCGGCTTCGCCTCGAAGCAGACCGATCCCCTGAGCTTCGACGCGGACGCGTGGAACGCTTTGGGAATAAAAACAAGGTATTACAACACGGAGCTTCACAAGGGCTGCTTTGCGATACCCAATTATGTAAAGGAGCTTTTGGAAAATGCTTGCGGAAAATAAGGCCTTTATCGGCTGCGATACCCCTTTTGAGGAAGCGGACGCCGTAATATTCGGCGCACCCTTTGACTGTACAACGTCTTTCCGCCCGGGCGCAAGGTTCGGACCGTCCGCCATACGTTCGGAGAGCTTCGGGATAGAAACATATTCGCCCTATCAGGACAGGGATCTTTCGGATATAAAGGTATTCGATTCGGGTGATCCGGAGCTGCGCTTCGGCTCTCCGGAATCCGCCCTTGATGATATAGAGGAGCGCGCGGCGGAGATACTTCGTGCGGGAAAGCTCCCCGTAATGCTGGGGGGAGAGCATCTTGTGACCCTCGGAGCGTTCAGAGCCGCCGCCAAGCATTACGGCAAGGACATTTACCTGCTGCACTTCGACGCTCACGCCGATCTGCGGGACGATTATCTGGGACAGAAGCTGTCCCACGCCTGCGTTATCCGCCGCTGCCACGAGATCATCGGCGACGGGCGCATTTTCCAGTTCGGCATAAGAAGCGGCGACAGGGAGGAATTTCTCTTCGCCCGGGATCATACCCATATGTACAGGGCAAAGATCGGAGGCGTTGATTTTGACGGTCTGCCTCGGGCGGTCGAAACGCTGCGCGGCAAAAAGGTATACCTTACCGTAGATCTGGACGTGCTCGATCCCGCGTATTTCTGCGGCACAGGCACGCCCGAAGCGGGAGGCGCGGATTTCGGTCAGCTTCTGGAGGCGGTCATCACGATAGGCAGAGAGCTTGACATAATAGGCGCGGATCTGAACGAGCTGTCCCCTCATTACGATCAAAGCGGAGCCTCCACAGCCATTGCCTGCAAGCTGCTCAGAGAGCTGCTGCTTTCCGTATGCAGGGCGGAGTAAACGGAGCGTTATGAAAATGAAGCTGAAAGAAATTTTCGTAAACAGGGAAAATGTTCTTTACCAGTATTTTATATTTGTAAAATGGCTGATACTTTCGGTATTCCTGGGCGCGGTGATAGGCGCGGCGGGCGCGGTGTTTCACATTGCGCTGGACTGTGTGACCGAGTTCAGGACGGAACGCCCTTATATGATATTCCTGCTCCCCCTCGGCGGTCTGCTGATAGTACTGCTTTACAGGCTGTGCGGCATGGATCACGACAAAGGCACCAACGGTATCATAATGGGCGCCAGAAGCGAGGATACCGTTTCCGTAAAGACCGCTCCCCTTATAGTCGCAGCCACCCTTATCACTCATCTGCTGGGAGGCTCGGCGGGACGGGAGGGAGCCGCGCTCCAGCTCGGAGGCAGCATGGCGGCGCCGCTGAGCAAGCCGCTGCGCCTTGGAAATAAACGTGATTACTCCATGCTGATAATGTGCGGAATGTCCGCAGGCTTCGGGGCGCTTTTCGGCACGCCTGCGGCGGCGGCGGTGTTCGCCATTGAGGTGACGGTGGTGGGTATAACCCATTACAGCGCAATAGTTCCCTGTCTGCTGTCCGCTCTTACGGCGGCAATGGTATCGGACCGTTTCGGCGTAAGACCCACGGCGTTCATGGTAAGATATATCCCCGATTTCGATTCGCACTCCTATTTTATGGTGATACGCACCGTATTCATGGGCATTGCGGGAGCGCTGGTGAGCATAATTTTCTGCAAAGCCATGAGCGGTATCGGCTCGGCTTACAAAAAATATATCAAAAACCCCTATCTGCGGATATTTGCGGGGGGAGCGGCAGTCGCCGTTTTATCCTATATCATCTTCCTTATTACGGGGAAATTCGACTACAACGGCGCGGGAACTGACGTTATAGCAAGGGCGTTTATCGGTCAGAGCAGACCGGAGGCGTTCATTCTGAAAATACTCATGACCGCTCTTACGCTGGGCGCGGGCTTCAAGGGAGGAGAGATAGTCCCGTCGCTTTTCATAGGCTCGACCTTCGGCTGCTTTTTCGGCAGTCTTATGGGTTTTTCCCATTCGTTCGGAGCGGCGCTGGGACTGGCGGCGGTGTTCTGCGGAGTCACCAACTGCCCCTTTGCCTCTCTTGTTCTGGCAGTGGAGCTTTTCGGCTCGGAGGGACTTCCCTACTACGCCCTTGTTATAGGTATATCCTATATGCTGTCGGACTACACGGGACTTTACAGCGCGCAGAAATTCTACGACAACAAGTTTATCCACCGCAGGTTTACCCGTCAGCGCACCTATAGGGAGATAAAGCTGATATCGAAGCATAAAACGAAAAAACAGGAAAGGGAATGATATTATGGAAGCAACGGAATGCATAAAAACAAGGCGCAGCGTAAGGAGATTCACCGACAGGGAGATACCTCGGGATATTCTTGCGGAGGCTGTTTCCGCCGCCGCCATGTCCCCCTCGTGGAAAAACACCCAGACCGTCAGATGGAATATGGTGACTGACAGGAAAATGATAGCCGATATCGCCGAAAACGCGGTACTGGGTTTTGAGAAAAACGCCAATACCGTAAAAAGCTGCACCTGCCTTGCGGTGCAGAGCGTAGTAACGGGACTTGCGGGATACGAGCCGGACGGCGGCTATACCACCGACAAAAAGGACGGCTGGGAGATGTACGACGCGGGTATCGCCGCACAGACCCTCTGCCTTGCGGCTCACGGTATGGGTATCGGCACGGTGATACTGGGCATAATCGACGGCGCGCGTCTGGCGGAAATGCTGGATATCCCCGAAAACGAAAGGGTCATTGCCGCCATAGCTATGGGATATGCCGCCGGCGAGGCGAAAACTCCCCCCAAGAAAACCGCTGAAGAAATATCAAGATACTTCTGAAATAACAGACCGGATTCAAGAGGTATCAAGTCCGCGGCTTGATATGATATTTGCCCGCCCTTTTGCCTGTACGGAAAATTACATTTACGGAGTAAAAAAATATGGGATATGTTTCGGAGCTTAGAAAATACGTAGGCAGCAAGCCTATAATGCACCCCGCCGCCAGCGTCATCGCCGAGGACAGGGACGGACGGATATTGCTGCAAAGGCGCACCGACAACGGCGAATGGAGCTACTGCGGCGGAGCGGTGGAGCTTTTTGAAAGGGTCGAGGACGCCGCCGCACGGGAGCTTTTGGAGGAAACGGGACTGAAAGCGCATTCGCTGGAGCTTTTCGGCGTTTTTTCGGGAGAGGAGCTGCACTATGTCTACCCCAACGGCGACGAGGTGAGCACTATAGATATCCTCTATATATGCAGGGATTTTTCCGGAGAGCTTGCGTGCCAGGCGGGAGAGGTGGAGGAGCTGCGGTTCTTTGATATCGGCAGTATCCCCGAAAACATCAGTCCGCCCGTGAAAATGCCGCTGGAGAAATATTTGGAATACCGCAGGGATAAACAAAAACAGTAAAGAGGTTTTTATATATGAGATACTGCACAACAGTCCACAGGCTGGCGTTATTCTGACGGCTCTGATACCGTTAATAAAAAAATTTCAGCGCGGAGGAAAAAATTATGTTATTGCTTGACGAACTTAAACTGGAGCTTGAGGGCTACAGAAAAGATATGAAAGAGCTTTATGTTATACTCAACATAGACAAGCTCAAGGAGGAAACGGCGGAGCTTCAGGAAAAATCCGCCGCCGACGGCTTCTGGGACGATCTGGAAAATTCCCAGAAAGTAATGCAGACCATAAAGCAGAACGAAGCTGCCGTAGCAAGGTACAACAAGCTCAACGAAATGCTGGAGGACGCCGTCACCATGATAGAGCTTACCGTCGAGGAGGGTCAGGAGGAGGACGAAGCTGCCGTTGCGGAGCTTAAAGCCGAAGCGGACAAATTCAAGTCCGAGCTGGAGACCACCAAGCTCACCACCCTGCTGACGGGCGAGTACGACGGCAAAAACGCCATTCTCACATTCCACGCGGGAGCGGGCGGCACCGAGGCGCAGGATTGGGCGGAAATGCTTTTCAGAATGTACAACCGCTGGGCGGAACGCCACGATTTCAAGGTGACCACTCTCGATTATCTGGACGGAGATGAGGCGGGACTGAAATCCGCGTCCATTCTCGTGGAGGGCGTGAACGCATACGGATTTCTCAAGTCGGAAACGGGAGTCCACAGACTTGTGCGCATATCCCCATTCGACTCGTCGGGAAGACGGCAGACGTCCTTTGCCTCGCTGGAGGTAATGCCCGAAATGGACGGAGCGGATCTTAACATAGAGATACGCCCCGAGGATCTGGAAACAGACTTCTACCGCGCCAGCGGAGCGGGAGGACAAAAGGTCAACAAAACAAGCTCCGCAGTCCGTCTGACCCACAAGCCCACGGGCATAGTGGTATCCTGCCAGACCCAGCGCAGCCAGTACCAGAACAAGGACTACGCCATGAAAATGCTTGTGTCAAAGCTGGCTGAAATAAAGGAAAGAGAGCACCTTGACAAGATAGAGGACATCAAGGGAGTAAAGAAAGAGATAGCCTGGGGCGCGCAGATACGCTCCTATGTGTTCATGCCTTACACCCTTGCAAAGGATCACCGCACCAATTATGAAAACGGCAATATCGGCGCGGTAATGGACGGCGATCTTGACGGCTTCATCAACGCGTATCTCACGGCTCTTTCCCACGGAGAGCTTTAATGCGCTTTTAGCCGTCTTTGACAAGACCGTCTTTTGAAATTTTCATACGGAAAGGACCGATAAATTATGTTCAAAGCGTCAACGGCGTTCGGCACAGCGGATATTCTCCTGCCCGACCCCGAAAAAACCGATATGACCAAATGGGCGGCGGTAGCCTGCGACCAGTTCACCTCCGAGCCGGAGTACTGGGAGGACGTGAAAAGAATCACCGAGGGCAGCGATTCCGCTTTTGACCTTATACTTCCGGAGGCTTATCTGGAATCCCCCGACGTGGATAAAATGACGGAAAAAATACACGCCGCAATGGACGATTATCTGAAAAGAGGCGTGTTCAGGGAATATAAGGACGCCATGATATATACCGAGCGCACCGACAGCGCGGGAAATCTGCGCTGCGGCATAGTGGGAGCGGTGGATCTGGAGGAATACGATTTTACAAAGGGCAGCACGTCGCAGATAAGGGCGACTGAAGCGACCGTCGCGGAAAGGATACCTCCCCGTCTGAAGGTGCGCGCGGGAGCAAGCCTGGAGCTTCCCCACATAATGCTGCTCATAGACGACCCGGAAAAAACCGTTATCGAAAGGATAACCGAAAAAAAAGACAGCCTTGAAAAGCTGTACGATTTTACTCTTATGAAAAACGGAGGCAGTATAAGAGGGTATCTTATGGATCCCCAAACCGTCGCCGAGACCGACGCGGCGCTGGCCGCCCTTAACAGGGGCGGACTGCTTTACGCCATGGGCGACGGCAATCATTCCCTTGCCACCGCCAAGGAGTATTACGAAACGCTAAAAAGGAACGATCCCCATAAAGATATGTCCCGTCACCCCGCGAGATACGCCCTTGCGGAGGCTGTAAATCTCCACAGCGTCGCTCTGGAATTTGAAGCGATCCACAGAATAGTGACCACCGCCGATACGCAGGCTCTCCTTGACAGTATGATATCCTCTCTGGGACTTGTCCCCTGCAATGGCAATGCGGAGCTTACCTGGGTATCGGAGGGCGGCGAGCAGGGATATAATATCACAAAGCCGCTTTCCTCCCTTACGGTGGGCAGCGTTCAGGAGGTCATAGACAAATATCTGAAAGAACACGGCGGCACGGCGGATTATATCCACGGGGAGGGATCTGTCAGAAAGCTGGCGGCAAGATCCGGCTGCGCGGGCATACTTCTGCCCTGCATGAAGAAAGACCGGCTTTTCCCCGCCGTTATCGAAAACGGAGCGCTTCCGAGAAAGACCTTTTCCATGGGTCACGCCGAGGACAAAAGGTATTATGTGGAAGCAAGAAAGATCACCGAATAAAAGGAGCGTTATCCGTATGATAACATACAGAAAAGCCAAACCGGCGGACATACCCGAGATAATAAAGCTGCGGCTCGGGTATATGCGCGAAACCCACACCGACTTGGACGAAGCGGTGTTTGAGCAGATATCCGAGAAATCAAAGGGTTATTTTCAGGAGCATCTTAACCGCGACTGCGTGGTATATCTCGCACTTGACGGGGAAAAGTCCGCCGGCTGCGTTTTTTTCGTGCTGATAAACAAGCCGGCAAGTCCCCTGTTCATCACGGGAAAGACGGGTACGCTCATGAACGTGTATACGATCCCCGAATACCGCCGTCAAGGTATAGCCGAAAAGCTGGTCAATATGGCTGTGGACGACGGCAGAGCATGGGATCTGTCCTACATAGAGCTAAGATCCACAAGCTGCGGATATCCCCTTTATAAAAAGCTGGCGTTTGAAGAGGACAGCTCTATCTACATGACAATGAAGCTGAAGCTAAGCGAATAAGGCTCCTCAGATCCTTTGCCGCAGACGGGTACTTAAAATCACATAAATTTCAGCTGTCTGCGAAGTATTTCCGACAGCGAAAAGGCAAGTATCACCGATAAAATATCCTTTATCAAAAAGGGAAAGGATACCAGCAATGCGCTTTCCCAAAAGCCGCCCCCTCTTATGAGAGAAAACTGTATCACACCGCAAAAATGCAGCGCCGCTGTTCCCGCCGTACCCAGAAGTACGGGCAGAAGCCTGCTTTTTGCGGCGTTTTTTTCGCCGCCGGCAATATCCTGCTTAATTTTCAGATCTGCTCCCAGACCGCAAAGAAACGTCATGGGAAGAAAACCCCATATAAATCCTCCCGTAATGCCGGAAAGGGCGGCAAAACCTCCTTTGAACCCCGTAAATACAGGCAATCCCGCCGCTCCCAGCAGAATATACGCCATAATTGACAGGCTGCCCTTATTTTTTCCCAGCATATACCCGCAAAGAGCCACGGCAAAGGTTTGCAGCGTAGCGGGAACTCCCGAGGGCATTGGCAGGGATATCTGCGACAGCACGGCGGTAAGGGCGGCAAACAGCGCTCCGCGGGTAATATCCCTAACGTTAATGTTCATTTTATTATGGCACATAATTTTTCCTTTCGCACAATATTGTAAACTAATTTTAATTTGTAAGTAGACATCTTACTTTTTTATCATATCACACAAAAACGCATTTGTCAAGAGCATATTTAAGAAATTGACGCACGGCACGTTTAATTCTCTTTATATATGACGGTTAATGCATACGGCTGATTTATTTGATTTGCACGTAATCCTTTATGTAAAATAGTTTGTTTTTTGGCATTCTGTTTTGGTTGATTGCTTTAGTTTGCACGTTACCCCTCTTTATGCTATAGTTTGATTTTTGGCAAGATGTCTTAGCTTTAAGGATGAGTTTAGCACGTAAGCCAATGCAAAGGGACACCCTTCGGGGGAAAGGGGGAGGCGCTCTGCTAAGCCCAAGGACGCTGGGTCACCCTCCCCCTTTTCCCCTACGGGTTTCCCTCTGCACTCTCTT
>JAMPAO010000082.1 GCA_023667165.1 Ruminococcus sp.
CATGACAACAAAATGGCAAGTCAGGCGGTGCTTCGGAGATTTCCGAGGAGGTCTAATATAAATTCACAGTTCACAAAAGAAAGGACGGTCATAATTATGAGAAGCTGCGGCGTGCTGATGCATATTACAAGTCTTCCCTCGCCATACGGCGCAGGCACTCTCGGAAAAGAGGCGTACAAATTCGTTGATTTCCTGAAAAAAGCGGGGCAGACCTACTGGCAGATACTGCCCGTGGGGCCTACCGGCTTCGGCGATTCACCCTATCAAAGCTATTCCGCCTTTGCGGGCAATCCTCTCCTCATAGATCTGGATATGCTTATCAAGGACGGACTTGTGAGCGAAAACGACAAGGATCTGCTGCTGCTCTCGCAGATGGACAGCTTCGCGGATTACGGTCAGCTTTTTTCATTCAAGCGGCTCATTCTTTCCAAGGCTCACGCCGCGTTCATGAAGGATATATCGGACAGCAGGCTTTACGATTTTACCAAATTCTGCCGCAAAAACTCCTTTTGGCTTGACGATTACGCGCTGTTCATGTCCCTTAAGGCTTCGTTCAAGCAGCTTATGTGGACTCTCTGGGAGGACGAATACCGCCTGAGAGATGAAAAAACTCTGGAAAAATACTCCGAAGAGCATTCCTCCGATATAGAATGCTGGAAATTCATGCAGTACATCTTCTTCAAGCAGTACAGAGCACTGAAAAAATACGCAAACAAGCAGGGGATAAAAATATACGGCGATATGCCCATTTACGTTTCAATGGACAGCAGCGACATCTGGGCGGATCCCGATATGTTCATGCTCGACGCGGACAGGCGTCCGGTGAGCGTGGCGGGCTGCCCTCCCGATGATTTTTCTCCCACAGGTCAGCTTTGGGGCAATCCCCTGTACGATTGGGAGCATATGGATAAAAACGGTTACAAATGGTGGATAGAACGCGTGCGTTACAGCGCAAAGCTGTTCGATCTTACAAGGATAGATCATTTCAGAGGCTTTGAGAGCTTTTACGCCGTCCCCGCAGAGGACAAGACCGCAGAAAACGGGGAATGGCTGCCCGGTCCATCCATGAAGCTGTTCGACGCGATAAAGGCGAAGCTGGGAGAGGTAAAGCTGGTAGCGGAGGATCTGGGTTTCCTCACAGACGAGGTAAAAGCAATGCTCAAATCGGCGGGATACCCGGGAATGAACATACTGGAGTTCGGCTTCGGCGGGGACGACAGCGGCTATCTTCCTCACAATTACGTTAAAAACAGCGTGGTATATATAGGCACTCACGACAATGATACCGCACTCGGCTGGTACCGTTCCCTCGACAAGGCGGGCAGGAAAAGAGTGAGAAAGTATCTGGGACTTCCCAAAAGCGCCTCGGAGGAACAGACCGTGTGGGGACTTATACGCCTTGCCTATTCCTCCGTTTCGGATATCTGCATTATACAGATGCAGGATATACTTTGCCTCGGAAGCGGCGCAAGAATGAACGTTCCCTCCACGGTGGGAGGCGGCAACTGGAGCTGGAGAGCGGACAAAAACAGCATGACCCCCGAGCTTGCAGGAAAGCTGAAAAAGCTGGCGGGGATATATCACAGGAAAAGAAAAAAGACCGAGAGCTGACCACGGCGGGAAAATAAGCGGAAGAGCGGACGTTCTTCCGCTTATTTTTTACTCTCCGGACAACCGGTAATTTGCCGGAAATTCGGCAAAATATTTAAAAATTATAGACAAAACGAACCGATCATGCTATAATTTACCGTAACGGTTTTACGTAAATGCAGCAGATATTAACAAGGAAAGAGGGTAATTTTAAATGTACATCGCGCATATCAGAAAAACGGACGGGGAATTGCAAACGGTGGCTTCCCACTGCAAAGGTACTGCGGAGCTTGCGGTGAAGTTTTCCGAAAATCTGAAAATTTCGGGCATTATGCGGCTTGCGGCGATCCTTCACGATTCGGGAAAAATGAACGCCGATTTTAACGAGTATATCAAGGGCGGATCAAATTTCAGAAGAGGCGAGATCGACCACAGCTATTCGGGAGCCAGGTACATAACGGAGCTTTCGCGCGGTACGGAGGGGGAAAACGTATCGGAAACGGCGCTTTTTATCGCAAGGATAATCGTTTCCCATCACGCCCTGCACGACTGGATAGACGATAAATACAATGACTGTCTTAAAACGCGCATCGAAAAAAGCGAACGGTACGGCGAGATATGCGAGGGGATAAAGACCCTTGCAAGCGGCGAGGAGCTCAAAAATATGCTGAAAGCGGCAGCGGCGGAATACACCGAGCTTTGGAACAGACTGTATTCCCTTTGCGGGGGGAACAGCGTAAGATTTTGCTTTTATATGGGTATGCTTGAACGGCTCGCCCAATCGGTGCTTGTGGACGCCGACCGCACGGATACGGCGGAGTTCATGGACGGCATAAAGCCCCGCGAATTCGATACCCGGCTTATCTGGGAAAATATGTATAATAAAATCGAGGAAATGCGCGAAGGATTCCGTCAAAGGACGGACCGCATATCCGCGCTGCGCATGGATATTTCCGACAGGTGCGCCGAGTTTGCGGAAAAGGAAAGAAAGATATGCCGTCTTGCGGTACCCACGGGCGGCGGAAAAACCGTTTCCTCGCTGAGGTTTGCGGTAAATTACTGCAAAAAATTCGGAAAGAAAAGAATAATTTACATTGCGCCGTTCATGTCCATTCTGGAGCAGAACAGCGAGGTGCTGAGAGCCGCTGCCGGCGACGGCGCGCTGCTTGAACATCACTCGAACATTGCCGCCGAGATCGACTGCGGAGAGGAGCTTAACGAATATGAACGCAGATGCGAGCGCTGGGACGATCCCGTTATCGCGACCACCGCGGTACAGTTCCTGAACACTCTTTTTTCGGGAAAAATGTCCTCGGTAAGAAGATTTCACAATCTTGCGGACGCGGTCATAATCATCGACGAAATACAGTCGCTGCCGATAAAATGCGTGTATATGTTCAATCTTGCGATGAATTTCCTTTCGCATATATGCAGCTGCGTTATCGTGCTTTGCTCGGCTACGCAGCCGTCCCTCGAGCAGGTAAAATATCCCCTGATCCTCGACGGCGAGGAAAGCATGACGGGAGATTGCTCGGAGTATTTTGACAGCTTTAAGCGCACGCGGCTTATATCCGACATACGCACGGAGCAGTATACATATGAACAGGCGGCGGATTACGCTTACGAAAAATACCTTGAAAACGGAAATCTGCTTATGATAATGAACACCAAAAAAGCCGCCGCCGAACTTTTCGGACTGCTCAAGGAAAAATGCGCGGAGGACGGACGGGAAACGGAGACCGTTCACCTTAGCACGTTTATGTGTCCCGCTCACAGGAAAGAAAAGCTGGAGCGCGTCCGCAGGCTCCTTGACGGACAAAAGCCGGTCATATGCGTTACCACCCAGCTTATCGAGGCGGGAGTGGATATATCCTTTAACTGCGTGATACGTTCGGCGGCGGGGGCGGAAAGCATAGCACAGGCGGCGGGAAGATGCAACCGTCACGGCAAAGACGAGCTGCGCCCCGTATACGTTATCAACGTCAAGGACGAACATCTCGGCAGCGGTCTGGAGCAGATAAAAAGGGGCAGGGATATTTTTATCGCCCTTGCGGCAAACCGCGGCGACCTTATGTCAAGCGAAGCCATGACTATGTATTTCCGAAAGCTCTACAGCGAATACCAAAGCGGCAGGGACAATAAGGACGAGCTTGAATACTATGCGGAGGGCATGGATACCTCCCTGCTTGAATTTCTGTCAAAGAACACGGCGCGCAGCAAAAAATGCGAAAGCAAGCTCCCCTACAGATCGCAGGCCTTTGCCACTGCGGGACGGCTTTTTAAGGTGATAGATGAAAACACGCGGGACGTTATCGTGCCGTACAACGCGGAGGCTGAGGAGATAATCCTCGGTCTGAACTCGGATATTTCCGCCGATGAAGCCGTTCGGCTCCTGCGCAGGGCACAGAAATATTCCGTAGGCGTTTATTCCTCGGCTTTCGGGGATATGCTGGAAAAGCGGCAGCTCCACCCTTTGAAATACGGGGAGGTCTATGCGCTGGACAAGTCCTGCTACAGCGAGGATCTGGGCATTGACAATAAAAACGTTTCCCATGAGGTGCTGATATATTAAGATGCGGCTATACCTATCCGCCGCAAAAAAAGCCGCACGGAACGATCCGTGCGGCGGCAGCGATGATTATATAATTACTACATTTTCAATCCACGCCTTTGATAATACCCCGCGCATATCCTGCGGGGCGTTATCCTAAAGCGACAGTTTAAATTATACCCGCATTTGCCCGCTTATTTGTTAAAAAAATGTTAAATCTTCAAAATTCTGTTGACAAGGATAATATTTTATGCTATTATTTAATTACTACAGAAGATAATATCTAAAAAAAGGAGGTCGGATAGGATGATTTACCGCAATACGGTGGAATTTTCCGTAACCGGAGATTACGCCTTGTTTTCGGACGTGCTTACGCGAACGGGAGGGGAGAAATTCAGTTATCCGTACCCAACGTATGAGAGTTTAAAGGGCATTCTTCACTCTGTATACTTTAAACCTACATTTGTATGGTATATAGACGCGGTGAGAGTGATGAACCCCGTCCGAACGCTGCGCAAGGGGGTACGTCCCGTAAACTACGGCGGAGGGAACGATCTTGCTTACTGCACATATCTGTGCGACGTAAAGTATCAGGTAAGGGCGCACTTCGAGTGGAACGAGAACCGTCCGGAGCTTGCGGAGGATCGGAACGAGCACAAGCACCACAACATAGCGAAGCGCATGATCGAGCGCGGAGGGCGGCGCGATATTTACCTTGGGACAAGAGAATGCCAGGGGTACGTTGAACCCTGCGTATTCGGAGATGGCGCGGGGTATTACGACCCGAAGCCGCCAAATCCGCCCCAGCCAAACATGGACTGCGTATTCGGAGAGGGCGCGGGTCATTACGACGGCAGCGGCGAACAGGTCTGCGCCTTGACCTTACACGGGTTCACCTACGCAGACGAAGCTGTGCTTCCCGAAGACAAGGGAAAAATGACGGTGCGCTTCTGGCAGCCGGTGATGAAAGACGGGATAATAAGCTTTATCCGTCCCGAGGAATGCACGGTCAAACGCTGTATACGGGAAATGGAGATAAAGCCGTTCGGCAAGCTGCAGGGCAACTTTACGGGCGCGGACGAGTTTGAAGGAGGCGGCGGAATTGAGCTGGACTAACGAGCTTTACAACGTTTACGAAAAAAACTGCGGAAATCCGAATAACGTTCCCATGCTGCTGCCCATATCCCATTCCACCGCCAACGCCCAGATCGAGGTAACGCTGAATGAAAACGGCGATTTTGTGCAAGCCGATGCGGTCGATAAGAATAATGCGGAAACCGTTTTTCCCGTAACGCAAGCTTCTATTGCAAAAGCGGGTTCCGGAGCAATTCCGCACCCATTTGCGGAAAGTCTTCTTTATATTGCGGGAGATTACGGCAAATATTTCAACAGCAAGCATTCTAAGGAAAAAAAATATTTTGAAGCGTATATAAGCCAATTAAAAAAATGGGCTGCTTCGGAGTATTCCCACAAAGCCGTAAAAGCTGTTTTGGCGTATCTTGAAAAAAAACAAATCACAAGGGATATAATTGACAGCGGCGTTCTTACTGTAAACGAGAATACAATAATGTTAAGCGAAAAAAAGATAAATGAAGACGCTGCGGAAAAGCTCTTTGTGCGTTTTAAGATTAATTACGCCGATTTTTTGAGCGAAAGCCGCACCTGGAAAGACAAGACCCTTTACGACAGCTTTATCGAATACAGCGCTTCGGGAGATCAGAACAGTCAGCTTTGCTACGCAACGGGAAAAGTTCTGCCCGTTACATATAAGCATCCGTATGGAATTATCAAAACCGCTCCTAAAGGCAAGCTGATCTCCGCAAACGACGAAAGCGGCTTCGCATACAGAGGGCGTTTTCAGAATAAGGAGCAGGCTATCTCGGTAAGCTACGATTTCTCGCAGAAAATGCACAACGCGCTGAAATGGCTTATAGCAAAGCAGGGCATAAACATTGAAAATTCCCTTACCCTTGTGGTATGGGAAAGCGCAATGCGTAAGCTGCCGAATATAACCGATTCCTCTCAAGGATTTATTTTTGAGGACGAAGCGGAGGAAAGCAAATATGCCGATACCTACGCCGCATACAAGGATCTGCTGCAAAAATCGTTATTCGGCTACAAAAACAGGTTTGACGACGATCCCATGGCAATGGTGATGGGTCTGGATTCCGCCACCACGGGACGGCTTTCCATATGCATATATTCGGAGCTGCAAAGTTCGGTATTTCTTGAAAACGTCAAGAAATGGCACGAGGACACCGCTTGGTTTTGCTACAATGAAAAGCAGCGGGAATATGTATACGATTCCTTTTCGCTCAGAAATATTATCAACTGCGCTTTCGGAACGGAGCAGGGAAAATTTATAGAATGCGGCAATTCCAAATTGAGCACCGATTATGTTTGCAGGCTGATACCGTGCGTTACCGAGGGGAGAAAGCTCCCGTCCAATATAGTAAGCGCGCTGGTAAGCAAGGCTTCATGCCCTCTCAAATACGACAAATCGTATAACTGGAGGAACGTGCTGAACACAGCCTGCGGAATGCTGAGGAAAAAAATGATAGAAAACAAGGAGGAGTGTAAAATGGCACTTGACGAAAAACGCGCCGACAGAAGCTATCTGTACGGCAGACTGCTTGCCGTGGCGGACGCTGCGGAAGCAAGCACATACGACAATGATGAAAAACGCACAACAAACGCAAAAAGGTATTTCGAAGCGTTTTCAAACCGCCCCTACAGCACCTGGAACATTATCCGCAAACGGCTGAGCCCGTATCTTGAAAAGCATGATAAGGCGAACAAATCGGTCTATTCGGAGAATTATTACTCCAATCTCATAAACACCGTGACCGATATGTTCGACGCCGATGACTTTGAGGATAATTCAAAGCTCGAACCCATCTATCTCCACGCCTATAGCTGCCAGATGAAAAAGCTGTCGGGAGGCAGAAAAGAAAATACAAATACCGATACAAATACCGAGGAGGAATAAGATCATGAGCACACTTTCAAGCAAGATAGATTTCGCGGTTATTTTTACCGCTTCAAACGCAAATCCCAACGGCGACCCGCTCAACGGAAACAGACCGAGAGAGGATTACGACGGCTTCGGAGAGATCTCCGACGTATGCATTAAAAGGAAAATACGCAACAGGCTGCAGGACATGGGAGAAAATATTTTCGTCAAATCCGACGACCGCTGCGATGACGGCTTTGACAGTCTGCGAAGCAGAGCGGACGGCTGCGATGAGGTAAACCAATACTCCAAGGGCAAAAAGACCGACCGCGACGCTTACGCGAAAGCCGCCTGCGAGCAGTGGATAGACGTAAGGAGCTTCGGGCAGGTATTTGCATTTAAGGGTTCGGAGGTTTCCGTAGGCGTGAGAGGCCCCGTTTCCATCGGCATTGCAAAGAGCGTTTCCCCCGTCGACGTCATAAGCATGCAGATAACCAAAAGCGTCAACAGCGAGGGCGGAAAAGAGGGAAAAAGCTCCGATACGATGGGAATGAAGCACAGAGTCGAATTCGGCGCGTACAAGGTATGCGGCTCGATGAACTGCCAGCTTGCGGAAAAAACCGGATTTACCGACGAGGACGCAGAAAAGATAAAACAGGCTCTCGCAACGCTTTTCGAGAACGACGCTTCTGCCGCAAGACCCGACGGAAGCATGGAGGTTTGCAGGGTGTACTGGTGGAAGCACGGCGCAAAAACTCCCAAATATTCCTCGGCAAAGGTACACCGCAGTCTTAATATTTCCTTGAAAAAAGACGTTAAAAAGCCTATGTCGATCAACGATTACGATATTACTCTTGACCATCTCGAGGGACTTGAGCCGGAGGTGCTCGACTTTATATGAGCGGGTATGACGAGGACGATTACCTTATGATCTCGGGGATACAGCATTTCACTTTCTGCCGCAGACAATGGGCGCTCATACACATCGAGCAGCAGTGGGAGGAAAACTACCGCACGGCTGACGGCGTTGTTATGCATAAAAACGTGCATAACAGCTCATTCAACGAAACGAGAAAGGACAAGATAACCGTCAGAGCCATGCGGGTCGCCTCCCGCGAGCTCGGACTCAGCGGAGAGTGCGACGTTGTGGAGTTTACGCGAAGCGGCAGCGGCATAGATATCTTCGGAAGAGAGGGCAAATACTCGGTAATGCCGATAGAATACAAGCGCGGCGAGCCAAAGGAGAACGAATGCGACGCCGTACAGCTATGCGCGCAGGCTCTCTGCCTTGAGGAAATGCTTTGCTGCGAAATAAACGAGGGCTGCATTTATTACGGCGAAACCAAAAGAAGAACAAGGATCGTCTTCGACGGAGAGCTGCGGCGGCGCGTTAAAGCCATAGCCGAGGAAATGCACGGCTATTACAGCAGGCAGTACACTCCCAAGGTCAGGCGCACAAAGGAGTGCAACGCCTGTTCGCTGAAAAATATATGCTTGCCCGTCATTATGAAAAACACAAGCGTCAAGAGCTATCTGCAAACAAATCTTTTCGGAACCGGCGCGGAGGACAACGAATGAAGAAGCTTCTTAATACGCTTTACATAACCTCTCCCGACAGGTATCTGTCGCTGGACGGTGAAAACGCCGTTATCACTTCCGGCGGCGAAACTGTCGGCAGAGTGCCGCTGCACAATCTGGAGCGCATTGTAACATTCGGATATACCGGGGCAAGTCCCGCGCTTATGGGCAAATGCGGCGAAATGGGCATAGATCTGTGCTTTATGAGCTCAAGCGGACGGTTTATCTGCCGCGTTCAAGGAGAGGTAAGCGGGAACGTCCTGCTCAGAAGACAGCAGTACAGGATCGCGGACGACAGGGAAAAGTCCCTTTCGATCGCCAAAAATATCATTGCGGGAAAAATATATAACGGCAAATGGGTGATCGAAAGGACCCTGCGCGATCATTCAATGAGGATCGACGCGGAAAAATTCAAAGAAAAATCCGCATTTTTATCAAGCGCGATCAAAAACTGCGCCTCCTGCACCTCTCACGACGAGCTCAGAGGCATCGAGGGCGAGGCGGCTTCGGTATATTTTTCCGTTTTTGACGATATGATACTCGGACAAAAGGAGGATTTTGTTTTCGATACAAGAAACAGACGTCCTCCCACCGATAATGTCAACGCCATGCTTTCCTTTGCGTATACCCTTGCAACGGGTATGTGTACGTCATCCTTGAACGCCGTGGGACTTGATCCGTTTGTGGGTTTCATGCATACGGACAGACCGGGTCGGCGCTCCCTTGCCCTTGACATGGTCGAGGAATTCCGCGCGGTCATGTGCGACAGATTTGTGCTTACGCTGATCAACAAAAAAATGATATCTGCCAAGGACTTCGAAAAGCGCGAGAACGGTTCGGTGCTTATGACAGACGAAGCGCGGAGAACTTTTATCACGTCGTGGCAAAACAAGAAAAATCAGATAATTACTCACCCGTTTCTCGAAGAAAAGGTTGAGTGGGGTATGCTTCCGTACGTACAGTCGCTGCTGCTGAGCAGATTTATAAGGGGCGATCTGGACGATTATCCCGTATTTTTATGGAAGTGAGAAAATGTTCGTATTAATAACATATGATGTAAATACTCAAACCAAGGAAGGCAGGACGCGTTTGAGAAAGGTCGCAAAGCAATGCGTCAATTACGGCATACGTGTGCAGAATTCCGTGTTCGAGTGTGTAATGGATCCTGCCAAGTGCCGTGAGGTAAAGGCGATACTGGAGGGATTGATCGACAAAAGCAAAGACAGCCTCAGATTTTATTATCTGGGGGATAAATATAAAACCAAAATAGAATGCATAGGTTCAAATGAAACAATATGCGTAGACGAGCCTTTGATTTTTTAGTGCGGATGTGAAGCTCACATAAATTTCGGGGAGGATCCGCACTGAAAAATGATCGGGTTTTCAAGTTTTTTCCCGATCGCTCAATGCAAAATCAAAATAAAATTTATCGCAAAATAACAATATGTATTTCTGTTTAAGAGAAAAATATTGTATAATTTTGCAGTCACCCTCCGCATGGAGGGTGTGGATTGAAATCAGTATGGCGGACGTATACCATACTGATATATTGTCACCCTCCGCATGGAGGGTGTGGATTGAAATTATTGATGGTATATTAATGTTTGACAGTATACTTTATGTCACCCTCCGCATGGAGGGTGTGGATTGAAATAACGCGTATGGCATTTCTATTATACATGATAAAGTCACCCTCCGCATGGAGGGTGTGGATTGAAATAATCGTTTATTACATACACATCCAGCTCATGCATACGGTCACCCTCCGCATGGAGGGTGTGGATTGAAATCGTTAGGATCGTGAATTTTAGATGTAAAGGTTATGTCACCCTCCGCATGGAGGGTGTGGATTGAAATATAATTTGTTATAATAATGTTGAGGAGGTGTAATAAGTCACCCTCCGCATGGAGGGTGTGGATTGAAATAAGGGCAATCCAATGTTTTGATCCGGATTATTCCCGTCACCCTCCGCATGGAGGGTGTGGATTGAAATAAGGGCAATCCAATGTTTTGATCCGGATTATTCCCGTCACCCTCCGCATGGAGGGTGTGGATTGAAATATAATTTGTTATAATAATGTTGAGGAGGTGTAATAAGTCACCCTCCGCATGGAGGGTGTGGATTGAAATCGTGAGCGTCCCAGGGACTAAAACCCACCCCAGAGGGTCACCCTCCGCATGGAGGGTGTGGATTGAAATTTCAAGCCGCTTGAACGTCTCCCTCACATAGTAGGTCACCCTCCGCATGGAGGGTGTGGATTGAAATATGCTGTCCCACAGTCTGACAGATCCGTTCGGCACGTCACCCTCCGCATGGAGGGTGTGGATTGAAATAATAGTGCAATTTGATACTGTACGTATTATCATGTCACCCTCCGCATGGAGGGTGTGGATTGAAATTATATCATCATAAATGCCCTGTAATTCCTTTAATGTCACCCTCCGTATGGAGGGTGTGGATTGAAATGTTTGTCTGTACGCCATATAACAGAGGCACTCATGTCACCCTCCGTATGGAGGGTGTGGATTGAAATTGTACGCTCTTTACCGTTCCCGCCGTCCATCAAGGTCACCCTCCGTATGGAGGGTGTGGATTGAAATCGTGATCAAGGAAAATCCCGATATGCAAAATCCCGTCACCCTCCGTATGGAGGGTGTGGATTGAAATACAAAGATAGTTTGTAAGCCGTCTTGCCGTGTTGTCACCCTCCGTATGGAGGGTGTGGATTGAAATAAACCGTACCAAAGGGGACGTTATACTGTTCCCGTCACCCTCCGTATGGAGGGTGTGGATTGAAATCAAAAAGCGAGGTATCGTTTATCGAATACATACTGTCACCCTCCGTATGGAGGGTGTGGATTGAAATATCATGTCACCCAGCTCGTCCATCATTTCCGACTTGTCACCCTCCGCATGGAGGGTGTGGATTGAAATCCTCCTAACCAAAGTGTATTTTTGATGCATAAGTCACCCTCCGCATGGAGGGTGTGGATTGAAATGGCGTACAATGTCAGCTCTTCAGCTGCTATTTTAGTCACCCTCCGCATGGAGGGTGTGGATTGAAATAAAATCCGCATATGCAGGTCTGTCGGTGTACACCGTCACCCTCCGCATGGAGGGTGTGGATTGAAATATCATGTCACCCAGCTCGTCCATCATTTCCGACTTGTCACCCTCCGCATGGAGGGTGTGGATTGAAATCCTCCTAACCAAAGTGTATTTTTGATGCATAAGTCACCCTCCGCATGGAGGGTGTGGATTGAAATTTCCGAGGCGGCAAAGGCGGAGGTGCAGGATAAGCGTCACCCTCCGCATGGAGGGTGTGGATTGAAATAAGAATATCATCATCAATAGCTGTCGTTAAAACGTCACCCTCCGCATGGAGGGTGTGGATTGAAATTGAACGCCGTTCAACGCCCCGC
>JAMPAO010000083.1 GCA_023667165.1 Ruminococcus sp.
TAAAAAAACTCCGTTTCTGCTTTACAGCGATGAAATTTAAAATATAGCCTTATTTCAGGACATTTTTTTAATTATACCACTTTTTAGCACAAATTTCAATAGGTATTTTATATAAATATTTACCAAATGTAAAAATATATTGAGCAATCCGTGTAAAGCCTCAAGTCCGCAGCTTGATATGAAATGATAAAAACCGGCAAATGACGGTAATACTGCGGCGTCATAACATATATCCGTGCCGCTCCGCTTTTAACAATAAAGGCAGGATCCGTGAAAGATCCTGCCTTTTCTCTGTTTTCAGGTCAGCCAAGCTTAGCCAAAGCGGCGAAATTATCCTTTACCGCAGGATAAATTCCCGCATAGAATCTGTAATATTTTTCGTAAACAGGCACGTTTTCCTCTATGGGATACTGGATCTTATCCGTGCCGACGATCGCCTCGCACGCCTTGGGAACGCTTTCGTATACCCCTGCCGCCACAAGAGCCAGTATTGCCGCGCCCAAAGCGGGTCCCTCCTTTGACGAGGCGGTCTTTACAGGACAGCCGTACAGGTCGGCAAGCATCTGCCGCCACAATGGGGACGTTCCCCCGCCGCCGCACGCCATCATGTCGGAAACGTTTATATCCATCTCACGGCATATCTCCACGCAATCTCTGAGCGAATAGGCAACTCCCTCCATAACCGCTCTGAGCATATCTTTTTTAGTATGCATTGCGGAAAGTCCGAAGAATACTCCCCTTGCATTGGGGTCAAGATGCGGAGTTCTCTCTCCCATAAGATAAGGCAGATAAAGAAGCCTGTTTGCGCCTATTGGCACGGTTTCCGCCTCCTTGTCCATCAGATAGTATTCGTCAACGCCCATATATTTTGCCGTTTCCTTTTCCGAGCCGCAGAAATTGTCCCTGAACCATTTAAGGGACAGTCCCGCTCCCTGTGTAACTCCCATTATATGCCAGCAATCCGGCACAGCCGCACAGCAGGTATGCACCCGTCCCTTTGGGTCAACAGATACCTTTGATGTGTGGGCAAAGACCACTCCGCTGGTTCCTATGGTGGTAAACGCCCGTCCGTCGGCGACAACTCCCGTGCCGACCGCTGCGGCTGCGTTGTCGCCCGCGCCTCCCGCAACGACAGTTCCCGCTTTGAGTCCCGTAAGCTCCGCCGCTTTTTCGGTCACAGTTCCCGTTACCTGACAGGATTCATAGAGCTTTGGCAGCATGGACATATCAACGCCCAGCAGACCGCATATCTCCTCGCTCCAGCAGCGGTTGGGAACGTCCAGAAGCTGCATTCCCGAAGCGTCTGAAACCTCTGCGGCATATACCCCCGTCAGCATGAATCTGATGTAATCCTTGGGCAGCAGTATATGTCTGCACCTTGCATAGTTTTCCGGCTCGTTGTTTTTCACCCAAAGTATCTTTGCGGCGGTCCAGCCTGTGAGAGCGGGATTTGCGGTGATCTCTATGAGCTTTTCCCTGCCTATAAGCTCGTTCATCTGCTCCACTTCCCGCTCCGTTCTCTGATCGCACCAGATAATGGAATTGCGGATAACGTTATTGTCCACGTCAAGCATTACCAGACCGTGCATCTGTCCGGAAAGACCCACGCCCACGATATCCTCATTGGAAACGCCGCTTTTTTCGATAACGCCCTTTACGGTATTCACCGCCGCATTGTACCAGTCTGCGGGATCCTGCTCCGCATATCCGTTTTTCGGCTGATACATGGGATATTCAACGGTCATTGAGGCAATGACCGCTCCTTTCTCGTTAAAAAGCACTGTCTTTGTTCCGCTTGTGCCGATGTCGATCCCAATTACATAATGCATAAAAATTTCTCCTTTATCATTTTTATTTTTTATGCAACACCGCAAAAAGAACGGCTAACGCCTTTGTGCGGTATTGTTTTAAACTTTTGCATTTATCGGGAAAAACATATACTTCTTTCCGGTCTGCGGACAGATAAAATCATGCACCGCTCCCGCAAGTGATATATTGTTGTCCTGCAAGTATTTTATCATTTCGGAGAATGTGTTGTCATCCTCGCATTCGGCGTACAGATATTCAAATGCGGGAATGACCCACTTTGTCCATCCTTCCGGAGGCTCTGCACTGTCACCGCACTCTGCGCCAGCAAGATAAAGTCCCTCGGTAAAATTTTCTTCCCATGGGGCAAAGGTGCGGGAAAAATCGGACATTGCGCCCCAAAATCCACAGGGACTGCCATTTTCGTCTTTTTTGACAAGATGTTCGATCTCACCGGATTTTTCCGTTGCCTCGTCCCACAGCTTTGAAATAAAATCCTGCCCGTCAGCGGTAGAGCCCTCTTTACCTATTACAGTAAATGCTTCTTTCGTACATTTTTCTATTTTCATAATTTAATTTTACCTCCGTTATGTTTAGGACTGTATAAATGAGTTTGGCAAATCGTTTCTCTTGCTCTGATAAAGACAAAGGATAGAAATTTCAATTCCTATCCTCCAAACCCACTCGGTTTTCTCCTTTCAGCTAATATTATACATGATAAATGACCCAATGAACACACACGAAGCGTAGAGCGGTTAAATCTCAATTTGTCACTTAACGTTTTTATGAAATTCTGACATTTCCATATTTATAAATCTTGAAATCATTTCCCTATACAGTGCTTCAACCATATCCGGATCGGCGCCGTAGTCTTTGGATTTTTCTCTTACTTTAGCAATTACCTTTTCAACCCGCCCTGCGTCCTTTACGCCTTCTTCGTCTTTTTTGAACACCGATGCTTGAGCTACATACTTTCCTCTTTCGGCAATTAACTTGATAATCTCATTATCGATTTTATCAATATTCGCCCTTACCTCATCCAAACTGTTACACATCATAAATAACCTTCCCTTCAAATTTCAATTTGTTCAGATGCTGCAGTATCAATCGGTATCACCCGCAAACGCACCGGCAAAGAGCCTTCGGCGCGGCCGCTTTGTACTCAATTTGTACTCAAAGCCGCGCCGAAAGCCTTGTAAAGCGTCTGATAGAGCGGGTTTGCGCGCTTTTAAAGGTCATTCCGTATTTTCAGATTTTCACATCAAAGACTGAACATGATATTATTAAGGACAGACTCCAGCATTTCCTGTCTGCCGCTTGTAAGGGAATCGGTCACCTCTCCCTTTTCAAGAGCGTACTTTTCAAGGTCAGCCATGGTAGCCTTGCCGCTGATGATGTCCGCGCCGATACCTGTTGTCCAGGAAGCATACCTGTCGGCAACAAACTTGTCGATCCTGCCGTCGGAGATCATTCTGTCGGCGATCTTAAGTCCCAGTGCAAAGGTATCCATTCCCGCAATGTAGCTGTGGAAGATATCCTCGGGAGTGTAAGAGCCTCTTCTTGCCTTAGCGTCGAAATTCAAGCCGCCGTTGGTAAATCCGCCCGCCTTGAGCACCTCATACATACAAAGAGCAGCGTCGTAAACATTTGTGGGGAACTGATCGGTATCCCAACCGAGGAGAGTATCGCCCTGATTTGCGTCGATGGAACCGAAAACTCCGTTGTCCCTTGCAACTCTCAGCTCGTGCTGGAAGGTATGCATTGCAAGAGTAGCGTGATTTGCCTCTATATTCATCTTGAAATCCTTTTCAAGACCGTACTTGCGGAGGAAACCGAGAACCGTGGCGGTGTCGAAGTCGTACTGGTGCTTTGTGGGTTCCTTTGGCTTAGGCTCGATGTAGAAATCGCCCTTGTAGCCGATCGAGCGTGCATAGTCGACGGTCATTCTCATAAGCCTTGCCATATTGTCCTGCTCCAAAGCCATATTTGTATTGAGCAGCGTTTCATAGCCCTCTCTGCCGCCCCAGAATACATAGCCGTTTCCGCCCAGCTTTACGGTAGCCTCCACAGCCTTTTTGATCTGCGCTGCGGCATAAGCGAACACGTCTGCAGAGGGAGATGTGCCCGCGCCGTGCATATATCTGGGGTGATCGAAGCACTTTGCCGTACCCCAAAGAAGCTTTTTGGAGGGATTTGCTTTCATCATACCGTCAACGTAGTCAACTATCTCGTCAAACCTTGCGTTGGTTTCGGCAAGGCTGCCGTATTCGGGAGAAAGATCCCTGTCGTGCCAGCAGAAATAGTCTATGGACAGCTTATCCATTATTTCAAAAGCGGCGTTTACCTTTGCCTTAGCTCTTTCTGCGGGATCGGTCTGACCCCATGTCTTGTCGGCAGTACCCACGCCGAACATATCCGTGCCGTCGCCGCCCATGGTGTGCCACCAAGAAAGGGCAAATTTAAGCTGCTCGCGCATTTTCTTGCCGCCTACGATCTCCTCGGGATCGTAATACTTGAACGCAAGAGGATTGGTGCTGTTTTTGCCCTCAAAGGGGATCTTGCCGATATTCTTGAAGTACTCGCTCATTTTTTAAAACCTCCAAAATATTATTGAATGATAACGCCGGAAACACGGATAAGGAAAATTTATCCGATTACACTTTAAGTATATTTTACTATAGTAATCGGTTACTTGTCAAGAGGTTTTTGTAAAAAAGTTCTAATTTTTGAGCGTCACGGTAAATCGACGGTCAAACAGCCGTCAAACGGGAAAAGGACTACTTGCGCCGATCCGACATCTCCTCGGCTTTCATGAAAAGCTCATATATTGGAGCAATCTTATTGAAATCCTCCGATATTTTTTCCGGCAGCTTATCGCTGAAAAGCATATCAAAATCAGTGCTTAACGCCGATAAACCTATATCCCTGCGGTTGAGCCAAATACGCTTTTCCTCGCTTTCATCGGGAAAACGGTTTCTTTTGTACATTTCCCCGTAAAATGTGAAAACGTCCTGCTCCTCAAAAGCGTTTTTCGCGGAGATAAAAGCCATGCTGTCGTCGATAATAAGACGTCTGAACGCGTCCATTGTGTCCGAAGCGGCGCAGTAAAAGCCGCAGCCGTATTCCATGCCTTTCTGTGAAATATTGAAATAAAAGCATGGCAGTGATTTATACAGATCTCTTGTCCGACCGAAGGTACACCACATATTCTCTCTGAAAACGGATTTGCCCTTGGCATATCTTGCGTCACGGTATATCCTCGAAATACGCACTGTTCCTATCTGTCCGTCTATCTCCCGAATAAGGGGCAGCGTTCGTTCCGTAAACTCCTTAAAAGGCTTTTTAACATAGTTTTCATAATCCTCTTTATGCTCCGTGAACCATGACTTGCTGTCATTGATCCGGTTTTCAAACAGAAAATCAAGAGTTTTGGCTGAAAACGGCATTTTAATTCCTCCATATGCTTTACAGACCTTTTTCGTGTTATGCTTATGTTTTTACTGCGGCGGGGAGCGTTTTCGGATAAGCGCACTGTCCGGCGCAATTGACCGGCAAAATCGGTTCAAATGCGTTTATTAACGGGGCTGCCAATCGGAACATGTTCGTATTTTGCAAAGATCATGCCTTTACGACTCTGTTCTTGCCGGTCTGCTTTGCCTTGTAAAGAGCGCTGTCTACCCGTGTGCAGAGAGAATCTATCGTATCGTCGCATCTTGCCTGGGTCACTCCCACGCTTACGGTCTGGGAAGGAATGTCCGGATATTTCGTTTCCTCAAAGGCACGGCGTATGCTTTCGGCAACATCGGCGGCTGCCGGCAGATTTGTATTTGGCAGCAAAAGCATAAACTCCTCACCGCCCCACCGTCCGCCGGAAAATCCTCCGCTGCCGTTATCCTTTCTGAGGATATCGGAGATCGAACGGATAACGGTATCTCCGGTCTGGTGGCCGTAAGTATCGTTGACCTTTTTGAAGTTGTCTATATCGAGCATTATAATGGAAAATTCGTATTTATTCACATTTTTTAGCTGATTTTCGATCCTTAACTGTATTTCCTTGCGATTGTAAAGTCCGGTAAGTCCGTCCGTGACCACCGCCTCCTCCAGCTCTCTCGTGGATTCGGCGATAAATCTCGCAAGACGGGACACAAGCGGGATCTTCGACAGCGACAGGGACGCGCTTTTGTCGCTGTATACGGTTCTGCGCGGCTCACCCTCGCGCATTGCAGCGATAACAAGGGTAACGTTATGCTGATTGAGATAACCGTTTGTGCGGATAAATTCCCCGTGAGAGAAAAATCCCGCAGAGGAGGATATATCCTTAAAGGGCAAAAGCTCGTATGTGGGTTTGTTCCTGTCCCAGAAAGCCCGTCTGGCGGCGCAGGAAAATATATGAAGCACCTCGGGACAGAAATCCCTTATGCTGCGGCTTTCTTCCGTTATACTGTCCACAACCGTCTGAGGGTCGCCGTAGGAAAGGCAGACAGTGGAATTTGTATCGATATCGGAGGACATCACTATAGAACCGTCGGGATTGCTCGAAACGGGCACGCGAAGTATAGTCGTTCCGTTATGCTCGTAAAACAAAGGGAACTCGAGAGTATTGTAAAAGAAGTTATCGCTGTTTTCTATACCGAGATACTTGCTGTAAACATCGTAAGCCGGTATGCCGTCAAGCTCCTTGAGAACGCTGCCCTGCGAGCTTGTTACACGGAACGTCCGTTTAAGCGGTTTCCAGCCGGTTATCTTCACATCGTCGACGTAAAAATCCTCACCGCCGTAGAAAACGGCAAGAACGGCGTGAACGGTAAATCCGCCGTTTTTTGCGAAAACCATGCAGTCGTTGCTTGTTATGTCATCGCTGCATGAAACGCCGCCGAAAAGCCTTATATTCTTATCAAGTCTGTCCATTCCGCTGCAGAACCTTGTGAACGAACCATCGGGAATGGTAAAATACATCTCCGCAGCCTTGATCCAAGGATTAGCCTCCACATCCTTGATTATGCTCTCGGATGTATCGTCGCCCGTTTCGGACGCGGTCGGATACAGGCGCACCATAAAGCGCGTGCTTTCCTTTTCAAATACGGCGCAGACCACCGAAATATCGGACGCAAGCTCACAGTCGACAATATTGCCGCTTGTGGAACAGCCGATATAATCGCTGTCGGGAAAAACCTTTTCTATAACGCCGCAGACAGCGCTAATAGCTTCCTTTTCAAGTATCTCGGAATAAATGTAGAAAAGCATTCTGTCCTGCGGGATATTCTGCTTTTTTAATTCGCCAAGCTCGTTTTCAAATGCGTCCGGGGTACTGTACTTAAAAGCAAACTGTTTCATAGTTTTCATCTCCGATATTCGGTAATTTTATACAATATTATTCATATTATATCACAATTGTTCAAATTGGTCAAGGTAAAATTTTCATATAAAAATATGCAAATTTTTCACAAATTCATTCGGTCTTATTTTTTCACCGTCTGTCACGAGGATATGCGTCTATCCGCTTTGCTCCGCCTATGCAAATGCTTTTTCCCGGGAACTGTCTGAAAAAATCCTTTACAACCGTTATGAATTGTGGTATAATATGTTATTATAACCGCAGAGAGATGTTCCCCGCCCCGTTCAGCGGCGGGTGAAGCACGCCCTCTGCTTGTTGAAAGCAAAGCTTTGAATCTAAAACCGAACAGGATGTGTTAGCTTGTCATATAATCAGGAAAATATACGTAATTTCTGCATAATTGCTCATATCGATCACGGAAAATCCACCCTTGCGGACAGGATACTGGAGCTTACCTCAACCGTCGCGCTGAGGGATATGGAGGATCAGCTGCTGGATAACATGGACATTGAAAGAGAACGGGGCATTACCATAAAAGCCCGCGCGGTAAGACTCAATTACCGAGCCGATGACGGCAAGGACTATGTTTTCAACCTTATCGATACGCCGGGGCACGTTGACTTCAACTACGAGGTTTCCCGTTCTCTTGCCGCCTGCGAGGGCGCGGTCCTTGTGGTGGACGCCTCTCAGGGGATAGAAGCGCAGACCCTTGCAAACACCTATCTTGCCATAGAACACGATCTGGAAATAGTACCTGTTATCAATAAGATCGACCTGCCCTCGGCCGATCCCGAAAGAGTTTGCGCGGAGGTGGAGAACGTTATAGGGATACCCGCAGAGGACGCTCCTCGGATATCCGCAAAGCTCGGCACCAACGTCAAGGCAGTGCTGGAAAAGGCTGTAAGCGATATCCCCTGCCCAAAGGGAAACATAAACGCGCCGTTAAAGGCTCTCATTTTTGACAGCTATTACGATCCCTACAAGGGCGTTATCATCTATGTAAGAGTAACGGACGGCGCGGTAAAGGCGGGACAGACTATACGTCTTATGGCTGCAAACGCGGAGTTTACCGTTACGGAAACGGGTTACATGGGAGCAGTGGAGCTTGTAAGCTCGGGAATACTTTACGCAGGAGAGGTAGGATACATCGCAGCTTCTATCAAGTCAATAGGAGATACAAAGGTGGGCGATACGGTAACGGACGCGGACGATCCCTGTGACGGACCCTTGCCGGGCTACAGAGAGGTAAACCCCATGGTTTTCTCGGGAATATACCCCGCTGACGGGGCAAAGTACGGCGATCTGCGGGAAGCTCTGGAAAAACTGCAGCTAAACGACGCCGCTCTTTCCTTTGAACCGGAAACTTCAGCCGCGCTGGGTTTCGGATTCCGCTGCGGATTTCTGGGACTTCTCCACATGGAGATAATACAGGAACGGCTAGAAAGGGAATACAACCTTGACCTTGTTACCACAGCTCCCTCGGTCATCTACAAGGTACGGCTTACAAGCGGAGAAACGGTATTTATCGACAATCCGTCAAATTACCCGGACAATTCGGTAATCGCACAGGCGGAAGAGCCTATGGTAAAGGCTTCCATTCTCTCCCCCTCGGATTATGTGGGAAATATAATGGATCTGTGCCAGGACAGGCGGGGCGTGTTCAAGGATATGAAATATCTTGACGAAACAAGAGTCGAGCTGCATTACGATCTGCCTCTCAATGAAATAGTATACGATTTCTTTGACGCTCTCAAGTCCCGCACAAGGGGTTATGCCTCATTTGACTACGAATTTACGGGTTATGCCCCGTCAAAGCTGGTAAAGCTGGACGTACTGCTGAACGGGGACGTTGTAGACGCGCTTTCCTTTATTATCCATACGGACAAGGCTTACGGCAGAGCGAGAAAGATAGCCGAGAAGCTCAAAGAAAACATTCCGCGTCAGCTTTTTGAAGTCCCAATACAGGCAGCCATAGGCGGCAAGGTCATTGCAAGGGAAACCGTCAAGGCAATGCGAAAGGACGTGCTTGCAAAGTGCTACGGCGGAGATATTACCCGAAAGAAAAAACTCCTTGAAAAGCAGAAGGAGGGCAAAAAGCGTATGCGGCAGCTCGGTACTGTGGAAGTACCCCAAGAAGCGTTTATGGCTGTGCTCAAATTAGACGAATAGAAGCAAGGGACGGCGGCGGCAAATGAAAAATATTTGAGAAAGGCAACGGTTTAATATGGACAATATGCAGGAGCAATTCAACATTATCGCGGATGAATACGACCGAAACCGCAGAAGGTTCATACCCTGCTTCGACGAATTTTACAAGGGTTCGGCAGCGTTTATTGCCGAGGATATCACTTATCCGGAAAAAATACTCGATCTTGGGGCGGGCACGGGTCTGCTGTCGCATTTTTTGTATGAGCATTTTCCGAAAGCGGACTTTGTTCTTGCGGACATAGCGGAGGAAATGCTGAAAATTGCCGAAAAAAGATTTGCAGGCTGCAAAAATGTTTCCTGCGTTACAGCGGACTATTCGCAGGGTCTGCCTCGCGGAGAGTTTGATCTGATAGTTTCCGCGCTTTCCGTTCATCATTTGGAAAACCGTCAAAAGGCGGCGCTTTTTTCAAGAATATACGAAAGACTGCCTCAAAACGGTTCTTTCATCAATTTCGATCAATTCTGCGCCGATGACGCGGAAACGGAAAAAAGCTATAATTCCTGTTGGGAAAAACATCTGTACGCAAGCGGACTTACGGAACATGACATAGATCTGTGGCGGAACAGGCGCAAATTAGACAGGGAATGTTCGGTCATCTCGGAGATAAAAATGCTGAATGAATGCGGATTCAAAAGGGTAAGCTGCATTTACTCATGCCGTAAATTTGCGGTAATATCCGCTAAAAAGCAAATTGGTTAAAAAAATGGCGTTAGGTTTATATATACACGTTCCTTTCTGCAAAAGGAAATGCGCTTACTGCGATTTTTATTCCCAAACGGACGCTGCGCCCGCAGAAGCCTATGTTCAGGCGGTAATAAGGAACATAAAGCATTATAACGAAAAATATGATACGGTCTATTTCGGCGGCGGCACTCCCTCTCTGCTAAGTCCGGAAATGACAGGCGGAATGCTGGATGCGGCGGATATTGAAGCCGGCGCGGAAATAACCGCGGAATGCAACCCCGACTCCGCCGAAAAAAACAGGCTGTCGGGATTTCGCAGCGCAGGGATCAACCGTTTATCCGTCGGGATACAGTCCTTTGACGACAGGGAGCTTGCGGCTCTCGGCAGACTTCATAATTCGGCGCAGGCGGTGCAGGCGTTAAAAAACGCCGTATCGGCCGGTTTTGACAATATCTCCGCGGATCTGATGCTGGGTATCCCCTTTCAGACTCCCGACAGTCTGAAAAAAAATATTGCCATACTCGTTTCGCTCGGCGTGACCCATATTTCCGCTTATATGCTCAAAATCGAGGAGGGTACTCCCCTTTTCTCTGACAAGAATATGATAAACCGCTGCGCCGACGACGACCTTACGGCGGAGCTTTACGGGATAGCTGCGGAGGAAATGAAAAAAGAGGGATTTTACAGATATGAGATATCCAACTTTTCGAAAAATGAATTCGAATGCCGCCACAATCTGAAATACTGGCGGTGCGGGGATTACATCGGGATAGGTCCCTCGGCGCATTCCTGCGCGTACGGAAAAAGGTTTGCGGTAAAGAGCGACTTGAACGGTTTCATTGCCGATGATGTTCAGAAAACCTATGTTACCGAGGAAGAGCCGTATTCCGAGGAGGAGCGTCTGATGCTCTCCCTGCGGCTTTCCGAGGGTTACGATACGGGAGATTCCATTAAAATGCTGAACGCCGCAAAGCCCTTGGAAAAGGGAGGATTTCTGACGGTATCGGGCGGCAGGATAAGACTTACGGACAAGGGTGTGACGGTATCAAACGAGATAATTTGCAGACTGGCGGAAAACGGACTGTAATATTAAAAGGAGAAATAATATTATGATAGATAAGTATGTGGAAGACATTAAAAAGTCTTTGGAAAACAAGTGTTATTTTTCCGCACTTGCGCTGGCTCTTGCACTGCCCGATATATGCGGCATGGCAGAATTTCCCGATGAAACGTCAATAGGGAAGCGTTATATGCAGTGGTATGATAAATATATGTCACGGGAAAGAAATGATAAAGCCGGGAAAAAATCTTGGCTCAACGGTGAAATAGTATATAACCTGCGAAACACCTACCTGCACACAGGCTCACCCAATATAAACGGAAACAAGATAAAAGACAAAACAAATCAGATAAATAAGTTTGTTCTCTTTCTCGGAGATGATACCCAGAATCATGATTCGCAAAATACATTCAATATATGCGACGGCAAGATAAAATACAAAGCAATGATCGTTGATGTCACAAATCTTTGCAATAATATATGTAATTGCGCGCTTGAATACTTTAATGATAACATTGAAAAATTTCATTATGATTTTAATGCGATAAGGCAGGAAGAATTACCCGAAAACACTGATGTAAGCATATTTGCATTGCTTACATATATGTTTGATTCGTTAAAAAATTCGTTTATTGAATTTTTATCCGATGATAAACCAAAAATAATTTCCGATGAAGCTATCGGGCATGATAAAAAAGAAAATGAACAAAAGAAAAGTAAATCCGATGAGAAAAAAAGAGAACATAATATACGCTGCTTTTTCGGAAAATATTTCAAAGAGAAAAAATATAAAGACCAAAAAGAAGATATTATTAAAA
>JAMPAO010000084.1 GCA_023667165.1 Ruminococcus sp.
AAACCACATAATAGGCGCTGTTATTCTGCCAATAATGTGAAGACACCACACCCACAATATATGTTGACATCCCGGAAACAGAAGCCAGACAGTATGGTCTATTGTCATTGCGATAATGGCAATAAACTTTATTTGATTTGAATTTAATCCGTCCTTTTTTTCAATTGAATTATCCATTCCTTCACCCAATCTTATCTCTTCAAATTACAATTTATCAAGTACCCCGATAATGTAAATTATACCACAACCAAAGAAAACAGTCAATGCTTATTCCCGACATAACAGTAGTTACCATAAAAAAGCCACGTTCGGAAAATACATTTGACAGCGGGGAGTATTTATGCTATAATGTAAGCGAAAATACTGTAAATGTCTATGATCCCGATAACGATGAATATACGGGAAAAAGGAGCAGGCGTAAAGGAGCGGGGATTATAATGAAAGCGGCGGTCTGCGAGGACGAAAAGGATTTTGCACAGCGTCTTTCCGCTCTTGCAAGGGAGCTTTTAAGGGAGCATTCTCCGGAAACGGAGCTTTTTTCAGACGGCAGAGAGCTTTTGGAGGCTGTGCTGTCGGGTGAAAAATTCGACCTGATGTTTATCGACTTAAATCTTGAAAACAGCGACGGCATGGAAACCGCCGCACGGATCCGCGATGTTGACAAGGCAGTCCCCATAGTTTTTGTTACGGGTATAGAAGACCGTGCGGCGGAGGGGTATTCCGTGGCGGCGTTCGATTACATTTTTAAGGGAGAGCTGGAAAATAAGCTGCCCGCGGTAATGGAACGCCTTTGCGGGGAGTATTTCCGCAAGCCGCTTGCGGTTACGGGTACGGATAATATTACCCGAACTCTTTCTCCCTCGGAGCTGCTCTTTGTGGAATCAGACGGCAGAGGCACTCTTTGGCATACTTCGGAGGAGAAAATAAAGTCATCCGTACCTATAAACAAAGCGGCGTCAATGCTGCCGCAGGACGGCTTTGTTCAAATATACCGATCCGTCTATGTTAATATAAGCGGAATAAAACGCTTGGGCGGCGATACGGCTGAGCTTTCTGACGGCACCGTGCTGCCTCTCAGCCGCCGCAGGCGCAGGGAAACGGTCGCCGCTCTTATGCGCTCTATGAGGAACATCTGAATGAAAAAAAGCTATTTGATATATCTTATATGCGTGATAATTTCCGCATTGGCGCTAAACGGGATCATTGTCAGTGCGGCATATTCCTCCGTGCAGTATTTTTCCGAGGGAAATGTGATACTTGAAACAGGGGCGGTAAAGGCTGCCGACGCTGCCGCGGAAAAATATTCCTATGAGGATTATCCGAGGCTCCTTGACAGCGTCCGTGAGGAGATAGGGAAAATAAAAAGCGCACAGGTTGCAAGAGAGCTTCTGTCGGGCGATTTTTCGGCGTATCTTCAGGCGGGCGCATATACCGACTCCGACAGAATGCAGTGGGCGGAGGAAACATCGGAAAAGATCGGTCTTACCGATGAGCAGATAAAAGCCAAAAGGTTCGCTTTGGAATATTCCGCCGCGCGTATCGAATATGCGCTCGGCTTTGACGGATTTTCCGAAAGGGTTCGCAGCAATGCGGAGAATATAATTTCAGCATCCTTTATATCGAAAGACAGCTTTGCCTACAGGAACGCCGTGAAAACAGGCAGGGATTTTTACAGTCTGGGAAACGTTAAGCTGTCTGCGGCGGGAGATATGGGGATCAGGCGGCTTTTCGACGACAGAGCGACCGATCTTGCGGTCATGCTTGCTGCTGCGGCGGCAGCGGCGGTATTATGCCTTAATTTTAAAGCCGAGCCTATGCTGATCGTGAAAAAAACGGCTCTTTCCGCAGTGCCTCCCGCAGTTTCCGTTTTGATTTCGGCGTGTTATTTTTTCAACATCGCCGCCTCGGAACGCTTTTTCGGGACAGGTTCTCTTTCCAGATCGGTCCAGTCCTCAAGGGAGTTCCTTTCATGCGCATATCTGCTTAATATGGGAGCTCTTATAGGCATAAGGATCCTTTTCAAGATATTTTTTATCCTGATAATTTTTCTTGTGGCATCCGGCGTTATTTTGAGCGGCAAAAGACTTACGGCGGCGGCAGCGGCGGGGATATTCCTATGTCAGCTTTATATGTATGAGTTCACGGATCTGCCCCGTTCGGCAAACGTTTTTTCCGCTCTTTCAAGCGAAAGGATATTCGGCGTATACGAAAACATAAATATCATGGGAAATGCCGTAAGCAGCGTTAATGTTTTTATCGCTTTCATGATGCTTTGCCTGACGGCGGCATGGATATTCTACCGCAGGCAGGCGGGTAGATTTGCGGAAAAAGCAGTGGAGGAGAAAGAGCGGAGATATTACAGCGAAATATGCCGCAGACAGGAGGAAGCAAGGCAGCTTCGTCATGATATAGGCAATCATCTGCGCGCGCTTTCCGCCCTTATGGGCAGCGGAGATTACGAAGCGGCAAAAGGGTATTTGCGGGAGCTTTCCGGAGAGGTGTACGGAAGCAATATTCCGACGCTGCTGTCAAGAGCCGTTCCCGACGCGCTTATCTTCAGCAAGACCGAAAGAGCGGAAAAAGAGGGGATAAGGGTCGTACTCGGACTTTACGCGGACTGCGGCGGTATTTCCGACATTGATCTTTGCAGTATTTTCGGAAATCTCCTTGATAATGCAATAGAGGGAATGGCGTCGGATATCCCTCCCGAAAAAAGGATAATACGTCTGACCGCCCGCCGCAGACACAGCCTGATATGCATCGTCTGCGAAAACCCCTGTAATGAGGCGGGGATAAACAAAAATTTCGAAACGACCAAAAGCGACGCTAAATACCATGGCTTCGGACTCAGGCGCATTGAAAATATCGCCGGGAAATACGGAGGAGGTATAGAAATATCGGTTAAGGACGGTAAGTTTACCGTTACCGTTTTAATATCCGTTTCATAAAACGACCGCTTCTGCGTAAATTTCGACCGCTTTTACGCAGGCGGTTGATTTTTTTTACCGTATTGTTATAATAATATCAACGGGACGGCTGTTTTGACTGCCGTGCTGTCTTAAGAAAGGAGTAAACGTTTATGAAAAGAACAAGCCTTATAAAGGTGCTGCTGTTATCCGCTTGGGTTTTATGCTCCTGCGGAAAGACGGCTGACAGTCTGCCGGAGGATAACCCCGCAAATCACTGGACAAGCCCGGTTATGGAAACGGACAAAGGTTATTTCAGCAACGGCAGATATATGTATCTTAGGTATTACGAGAAGAACTCCGGAAATGAGCTTTTCCTCTGCGCAAAACCCGAATGTATGCATGAGGGAGGCGACGGCTGCACCGCCACATACATGAGCCTGAAGGTCGTAAACACTTTGATGTACGACGGCTCGATTTATATTTATACCGTAAGCGGCGAGAACGATACCGTTTCCTTTTCTCTCTACAAAGCTGCTGCCGACGGTTCGTCCGTAACCAAAGTGGGCGACGCCTTTACGGTGGAAAATTCCGCGGGAGAAACCTATGACTATTCGAACGAAGGCTTTATCATTCACAAGGGTTTTGCCTATCTGCCATATCACCTTAACATGGGGGACAGTACCTTCGGCTTTGCGGGAAGCGGACTTGTCAAAATGGATATCTCCTCGGGGAAGACGGAAACTATAGTCAGCGGAGAGAATTATTTTTCCCCCTATCCCTTAGAGCTTCAAGGCAGCGGAGATAAGGTCTATTTCAGATGGAGCGATACCGTTGCGCATACAAGCGAAACGAGATCCTATGATATAAACACTGGCGAAATAAAGCAGTGTATGTATTTTCAGGCTGCCGGAAAGGACAGCTTTTATTCCGCTGCCGCATATGATGACGGAACGTACGGACTGTGGGCGTTCCCCAAGGATATCGACGTTTCCGGCGACCCCGAGCATATTTATGAGGAAATGGAGCTTGTCATAGAAAAATTCGAGGGATATCCCCGGGATGTGATGTACTGCGACGGAAAACTCGTTATCATATTTGACGGCAAGATCGAGGTATATGACGAAAGCGGCGGATTTCTTGGAAAAATAGATATTGATCCTCTTAAAGAGGGGTACGAAGATCATATCCAAAAACAGATTATTTTCAGCTTTGCCGTCCTTAATGACAGACTGTATGCAAAGGCGTCGAATTTTTCCATAAACGATCCTGTTGACAGCAGGATATATTCGGCGGATATGAATGATCTTGGCGGCGGCTGGACAAAGGCGTATGAGATCAGGGAGGCTTATATCATTGACAACGAACGGGGATCGGATTATATATATTCCGCCGCTTTCGCAAATGAAATCATACGTTAAAGCGCCGTAATACAAAAGTCAAAGGATAGGAGAGGAGAAAATGTCCGAACTTGAAATAAAAAGCCTTACCAAAAGATACGGTAAAAAAACCGTTCTCGATAATATAAATCTCTATCTTGACAAAGGCGTTTACGGACTGCTGGGAGCGAACGGAGCGGGGAAATCCACGCTTCTCAAGCTCCTTACGGATAACATAAAGCGCACCGAGGGGGAGATACTTTGGAATCAAAAGGAGATACTGGACATGGGAGGGTCGTACAGAAAAAATATCGGCTACGCTCCTCAGGTGCAGGGACTTCTCGAGGACTTTACCGCAGGGCAGTTCATGCGCTACATAGGCGCGTTAAAGGGCATGAAACGCAAGGACATAAAGGAGCAGAGCGGAGATCTTTTGGAGCTTGTGGGACTGTACGGCTTTGCCCATAAGCCGTTAGGCTCGTTTTCGGGAGGCATGAAGCAGCGGGTAATGCTGGCGGCGGCAATGCTGGGCGATCCGTCCATACTTATACTGGACGAGCCTACATCGGGACTTGATCCCGAGGAAAGGATACGTTTGCGCAACCATATTGCCCGTATCGCCGACAATAAAATAATCCTTCTTGCCACCCACGTTATGAGCGACATAGAGTGTATCGCCCAAAGAGTGATATTTCTTAAAAGAGGCAGGCTCATCAGGTTCAGTACCCCACATGAGCTTACGGAGGAGATAAGGGAAAAGGTGGGAGAGATAAACGGCAGCGCGGAGGATATGGCGGAGCTTATGAAACGTTTCGGAAAGGGTCAGATGATACGCCGAAAGGACGGCTTTACTTTTCGCATTGCGGAGGAGGAAATACCCGACAGCTTTTCTCACGCCGATAATATCACCCTGGAGGACGTGTATCTTTTTTATGCGGAGGGAAGAGAATGAACGAGCTGAAAAGAGTGTGCAGCAAAAAAAATATAGTCCTTATGGCGATCGTTGCCGTCTTAAATCTTTCTCTTTTTTACCTAAGCTGCGACGACAATCTTAGCATCACCCTCCAAGGAGAGGAGCTGGAAAGCTACATAGCGTCCTATCCCGATTTTATAAAATATACCTACGAGCAAAGCAGGCTCCAGCTTATCCTCGGAGAAAAGGACGGCTTTACCGAGGCAAGCATTATAAAGACCGCCGAGGATTACGGCAGACTTGAAAATATTACCCTGACCCTAAGCGATAACAGAGGTATAAATCTGCTGTCGGATCATTTCCTGTCGGACATATTTCTGGGCGCAGTTGTTTTCATAGCGGTATTTTCCCTGTCGGACGTCAGAAGAAAAGGTCTTTTGCCGGTGGTAAGAAGTACCTTCAGAGGGAGAACGCCGCTGTTCCTAAAAGGCGTGCTGACGGTCTTTGCGGCGGCGATAGGAGGAGCGGTCCTGATATACGGAGGAAATTTTCTTGTCATAATCCTGCGCTACGGCGTCCCCGATATGCAAATGCAGATACAGTCCGTACCCGAGTTTAAGCTCTGTCCCTTTGATATAAAATCGGGGGAGTATCTTCTTCTGATGTACCTTATAAAGACTTTCGGCATAGCCTCGGCGGGTGCGGCTTTCTATGCGCTGTCCTATGCGGGTACGGGTCTGACATACGCCGCATCCTCGGTATTTGCAGCCTTTGAGCTTGCCGCAAGCAGGATCCCCGCGGTTTCCGAGTATAATTTTTTCGGTATATTCAATATCTTCTCCCTTATCCGCTCAAAGGAGCTTTTTTCCCGCTACTGCAACATAAACATTTTAGGACGTCCCGTAACGGCAGTGCGGGTAAGTCTTTTTTTCGGCGGCGTGCTTCTTGTCCTTTCATTGGCGGCGGGAATATTTTTCAACGAGATAGTATATGCCGACGGACTTTTCGGAGAAGAAAATTTTTTTGAAAGGATAAAAAGATATGCCGAAAAGCACGGCAGATGCCGTTCTCTTTTTTCATGGGAAATATATAAGCTTGTCTTTAAGCAGAAAGGGGGGATAATCGTTTTGCTTATGTTCGGGGCAATGCTTTTCCAGTCGGCGCAGTATGATTATTTTTACCCCATCGATCCTTATGAATTTGAATGGTACGCAAAGTACGAGGGAGATATAACCGAAAAGACTCTTACGGATATGACAAAGGAGAAAGACCGGCTGGAAAATTTCATAGACAGACTTAACAATTCTCTTGAAAAGCTGCTGGCGCAGGAAAGCTATGATCCGAGAGAGCTTGGCAGAATACTTTCCTATCTTGAAGAGGCGACCGCACAGCTAAACGAACTGACGCCTCTCCTTGACAACGTAAAAAGCGCAATGGAATATACCGCCCGCACGGGAAATACTCTTATGCTCATAAAGCCGTACGCTTACGAGCTGCTTTTTGTCCGCGATGAAAAGACCGTCAGCCGTGCCGCCCTGATAATTCTTGCGGGGATAATATTTGCGGTATCCGGAACGTATTCGGCAGACGGCAGGGAAGATATACGCGCAATAACGAGAGCCACCCTTAAGGGGAGGATAAGACTTGACATATGCAAGATATTTTCCGTGATGATCCTCTGCGCCCTTTTGTGTCTGTCGGTGCATTCTGTGCAGCTTATAAAAATAAACGGAGCTTTGGGTTTTGAGTTTCCCGACGCTCCCGTGCAGAGCCTTGAATTTATGCGGGATTTCGAGCCGTATATCAGCATATCGAGCTACATTTTTCTGATGATGTGCGCCCGCACTGCGGCGGCGTTCGGCGCGGCGGGAGTAATACTTATTATCGGCAGAGCGGCGGCGGACAGATCGAAAACCATAGGCATATCCGCCTTTGTGTCGGCTTTGTCGGTGTTCTGCGGTCTGGGATTTGGCAGTGATATAATAAATATACTCTTCCTTCTCGGTGTGCGGAAATTGTAATGGAGCAAAGTGCAAGAACCCATACCAATAGGTTCAACGCACGTCTTTTCGGCAAAATCTTGCCGAAAAGACGTGCGCATATTTCTTAAGAACAGGTTCTTAAACTTTAAATATAGTACTGTGCCTGAGCCTTGAACATCTCCGCGTATATGCCGTCCTTTTTGTGAACAAGCTCGTCGTGAGTGCCGTATTCCATAACAGTGCCTTGAGAAAATACCGCTATATGCTCGCAGAATTTGCAGGAGGAAAGACGGTGAGATATGTATACCGCCGTTTTGCCCTCCACAAGATCGTTGAATTGACGGTATATCTCATACTCCGCCACAGGGTCGAGTGCGGCTGTAGGCTCGTCAAGGATAACCACGGGAGAATTTTTGTACAAAGCTCTTGCTATAGCCATTTTTTGCTGCTCGCCTCCGGAAAGCTCCACGCCCTCCTTGTCAAACTGCTTGAACATCATGGTGTCCCTGCCGTTGGGGAGAGAATTTATTTTACCGAGAAGTCCCGTTTTTTCGAAATAGGGGTCGGCAGCTTCGGGAGGATCGCCGCTGCCTAGGAGAACATTGTCCGCCGCCGAAAATGCAAGGAGCTTGAAATCCTGAAACACCACAGCAAACTGCTTCATGTATTCCTCATAATCATATTCTCTTATGTTTACGCCGTCTAAAAGAATTTCGCCGCTGTCAACGTCGTAAAGGCGGCAGAGGAGCTTTATAAAGGTGGTCTTGCCTGCGCCGTTGAGTCCCACGACCGACAGCTTTTCGCCGCTTTTGAGCTTGATCGAAACATTTTTGAGCACTTCAACGTCGCTGCCGGGATAAGAAAAGCTTACGTTTCTGAACTCTATTTCATGTCCGCCGCTTCCCGAAACAGACCTTGTACCCTTTTCCATTGCAGCGGGATAGTTCATAAATTTGGTTATCTCATACATATAATTGCTGCGCTTGATAATGTCCTGTACGCACATTATAATGCCGTTTGTGGCTTGATACAGCGTTCCTCCCGCGCTGAGGAGCCGGGAAAAGGCGCCTATGGTTATTCTTTTTGTAATGGCAAGAGCGCCCAGATAAAAATAAGTGCCGAAATCCCGCAGAGATCCTGCGGTGATATCTCCAATTTCAAGGGGGAATTTCAAGTCGTTTATTTTTTTGAAGTAATCAACCATTCGGCTTATCTGCTGGGCGGATTTTTCCGTCATCATTCCCGCCGCCCCGTAAAGACGGATATCCTTGCCGTAGCGGTAATCGTCCATTTCCCAGCACACGTGTCCGAAAATGCGGTCAATGCTCGAAAGCTCGCTGTAATTTTTTATGTCTATGCCGTTTTTCTTTGCGTTTATCACCGCCTGAACCGTCAGGAGAACGCCTATTATCAGCAAAAGCGTAGGCGCGCTTGCGATTATCACCGCAATTACTCCCATAAGCTGTAATGCATAGGAAACTATATTGACAAAGCATGCCGATATATTATGCGTGCCTCCCGACCAATGGATACCGTCCCTTGCTTTTTTTATCTGCTCCAGAGCCGCCTTGTTTTCCGTAAGGGTAAAATCTATCTCCATGCAGCGCAGAGAAATTTCCTCGCTTGAGGCGTTGAGGAACAGATCCTCCGTTTTGGCAAGGTGAACGGTAAGGCAGGCGTGAAGTCCGTTGATCACCGTTTCCGAAATAACCATGACCGCCGCTAAGGTAAAGATACGGCCTATGTCCTTATCGCCGCTTGTCAGCTCGTTTATTATCATCGGCAGAAATATGATGCTTGCAAAGGGGGACGCGGCGTTTAATAATATAACTATCGCCGAAATGGGTATATACGATTTTTTGTACTGTTTTATCTGCCTTAAGCAGTACCTGAGCGATTCCCTTACGGGCGACGCTTTTGTGTTCTTATCCTGCATACTCTGCCTCCTCCGGAATATCGAAAATGTCCTTGTCCTCCACATAATACTGCGCCTGTACCTCGAACATCTCGGCATACGCGCCTTTTTTCGCCATAAGCTCTTCATGAGTGCCTATCTCGGCCATTTCGCCGTTTTTGAACATTGCCACCCTGTCGCAGAAGCGCGTGGAGGACAGTCTGTGTGAAATGTACACCGCAGTCTGACCGCCTATAAGCTCGTCAAAGCTCTGATAAAGTCTGTATTCCGCCAATGCGTCAAGAGCGGCTGTAGGCTCGTCAAGAACGATAACGTCCGCCTTTTTGTAAAGCGCTCTTGCAAGAGCCAGCTTCTGCTTTTCTCCGCCCGACAGATCGACGCCGTCGTCATAGAGGACTTTCAGCAGCTCCGTGTCCACACCTTTTTCCAGTTTTGCAAGCTTTTCTCCAAGTCCCGCGTTTATAAGCATTTTTTCCGCCTCCGCCTTGTCGGTAAGGGCAGGCTCTTTCATGGAAACATTTTCGGACATTGGAAAGGCAAACACCGTAACGTCCTGAAACGCGGGAGCGAACAGGGAATAATAGTCCGCCCGTTCAAATTCCCTTATATCCGTGCCGTTGAGCAGTATTCTCCCCTCGGTAACGTCGTACAGCCGCAGCAGCAGCTTGATAAAGGTCGTCTTACCCGCGCCGTTTAATCCCACCACAGCCAGTTTTTCCCCGGGGGAAAGGGTAAGGCTGATATTTTTAAGAGCGTATTTATCCTGTCCCTTATACTTAAAGGAAACGTTTTGGAATTCAAAGGTGTATTTGTCAGCTCTCGGAACCTTTCTGCCGTCTATATTACCGTCGGGGATATCCATATAGCTGCGGTAATCGTCGGTGTGCGCGCTTCTTTCCCGCAGACCGACAAGACCGGAAAGAATATCCCTTACGGCGTTGATGAGAGCCGTTGCGCTGGCGGAGTAAAGGGTGAAATCGCCGATAGACATTCCGTTGAAAATAACGCCGTACAGCAGCCAGCCTATAATGATAAGCTGCATAACAAGAGCGGCGGCATGAGCGAACATTGAGTTATATATCCAGTACTGACGGGACTTTACCCAGTGCGCAAGCTCGGTGCTGTATACCTCGTGCTGTTTTTTTGCAAGATATTTTTTCATACCGAAAAGCCTTATGTCCTTTGCGTAGGAAAAGTCGGTGGAAACAGTTTCCATGTATTCCATTTTTCTCCAGTGAGGCATCATGGCGTCCCACATTTCCTTTTTGTCCTTTTTTCTGATATACTCGAAAAAAAGGAATTGTATAAAGCTGCAGAATACAATTGCAAGTATTATCAGCGGGTTAAAGGTCGTCATTATAGCCACAGCCATTACGGTGGAGAAAAGGGATCTTACCATCGACTGCATATAGGTCATCATTCCCTGAACGCCCTGCCAATCTCCCGCAGTGGCTCTTTTCGCCTTTTGCAGCCTGTCCAGCATATCGGGACTTTCAAGAGTTTCGTATTCCATTGAAAGGGTCTTTGCGATCCTTTCCTTTACTATCATCAGCCGCACGTAGGTAAAACCCACGCTCAGCTTTACCTGCGAAAGCATATTGAGCCACATCAGCGCGAACTCCGCAGCCGTAGTGCCCAAGGTAAGGTACAGCAGGGGAGCGATATCTCCGTCGCCCTCCGCTTGGAGCTGTATCATATCAATGACCAGCTTTCCGATAAAGCTCCATATGTAAGACATCGAAGCCGACGCGATACCTCCCGCAATAAGGAAAAAAATCAGTGATCTGCGGTATTTGATTATCTTGCCGAAAATAAATCCGCAATTGCTTATAAGTCCGTAATCCTTGTGGAATTCATCGGTGTTTTCTTCCTTTTTTGTCTTTTTGAAAATACTCAAGGCATATTTCCCCTTTCCGTATGTTTTTTCTGATTCCTGTCCATAAAAGAAAACGGACGTTTCCGATAGCAGAAACGTCCGTGATCCATTATAATATATGCCGCCTAAAAATACGGTTCAAAAGTGCGGAACGGCAGACAAAGGACAAATTTCTGTTTGATATTTTTTTGATCCTATGGTATTAAAACGGTTGAACATTTGTCTGCCTCCTTTCACAGTATTCTGAAATAACCGCCGTTAATAACGGCAAAATCGCTTACAACAATTGTAAGTATATCATATAAAAATTTATTTGTCAAGGGCTTTTTGAAATTTTTTTGGAAAAATATTTTGCATAGTAAACAGTTTTGCGGCTGCAACACAGCAAAAAGCGGCTGTTAAAGCACTCAACTCTCATTTTGACGATTTTATTAAACATTCGGATAATTTAACATATGGCAAGGAATTTATTAGGACTTTCACAACATATCCGCAATATTCTGATGATATAATAAAATTTATAAATCAGCGCGGTGAATATTTCTTAAAAAGAGCAGTCGAAGAAAGTGCAAAAGGTGAAGACAGCTTAAAATTGCTCATTTCAAGGGTAGCGGAACGTTATCAATATTCACGCACCGGAAGTGCATTTTCATATGATAAAATAAATATATCAAAGATTGTTAGGGACATAGAGAAATCTATCGGAGAAGGAAAAAGTGAAGCCTTTTCGGCCGATTATAAAAAGGAAAATCTGACAGATGAGATTAATGAGCAGCTTTTGCAGCAACGTAAAGAACAGTATAATTTCGATAAT
>JAMPAO010000085.1 GCA_023667165.1 Ruminococcus sp.
CCCGCCGAAACGGAGCAGCCGGAACAGTCGCAAGCGGCAAATATTCCCGCAGAAAACGTTCCAAAGACAACAGAGGAAACCTCGGCAAAGGAAGAAATGATACTCGAGCATGACGCATTCGGGGGGGAAGAGGAACTGCAGCAGGCACAGCAGGTACGTACTGAAAAGACCGTTACCGACAGTATCATTATCCCCGTAAACGGCGAGATAATCTGTGATTATTCCGACGGCGAGCTTGTCAAGTCAAAGACGCTCAGTGTATGGAAAACCCATGACGGTATAGATATCGGTGCGGAGCAGGGAGCTATCGTTAAGTCAATGACATCCGGCACTGTTACAAGCGTTTCGTCAGATCCTATGATGGGCGTTACCGTCGTTATTGACCACGGCAGCGGATACGAGGGTTATTACAGTAATCTCTCCAAGGACGTAAACGTTACCGAGGGCGATACGGTAAGCACCGGAACTGCCATAGGCACGGTGGGTGCCACTGCCGAATCGGAAATATCGGAGGATTCTCATTTGCATCTGGGAATAAAGAAAAACGGTTCCTGGACAGATCCGGCAGCGCTTCTTTCCGGAGAGGGAAGCTGATCCGTTTATTTATGAAGCTGCTCTGAAAAGCATAACGATCCCTCATGATCGCAGTATCCGATCATGAGGGATCGTTTATGCCGGTGCTGAAAACGGTATTAGAACGTGTTCACACTGCCTTTTCCGCGTCGAAGAATTTTTCCGAATAATTGCTGTCTGAAAAAATAAGGTTGAAGTAATCGCCTTTTTTGGCGATCAGCTCATCATGAGTTCCGCATTCGGTTATGCCCATATTTGAAACATACATGATCTTATCGCAGTTACGTATAGTCGACAACCGGTGCGCTATGATAAAAGAAGTCCTGCCCTCAAGCAGCCGCTGCAGTCCCTCCTGCAAAAGTCTTTCCGTTTTGGCGTCGATAGAAGATGTCGCTTCGTCAAGGATAAGTATTTTAGGGTCGCTGATAAGAGTTCTGGCAAAGGCGATAAGCTGTTTTTGACCTTGCGACAGAGTTGATCCGCCCTCGGTTATTTCCGTATCATAGCCGTTTGGGAATTCCTTTATGAATTCGTCGGCACAGACTGTCCTGCACGCTGCAATGATCTCATCGTCGGTTGCGTCAAGCTTTCCGTATCGAATATTGTCTGCTATCGTACCGCTGAAAACAAAGCTGTCCTGAAGCATTATACCCATTTGCGAGCGAAGCGATTTAAGCGTAACGTCCGCAACATTGTAACCGTCAATAAGCACCGCTCCGTCCGTTACATCGTAAAATCTTGATATAAGGTTGACAATTGTTGTTTTTCCCGCTCCCGTAGGACCGACAAGGGCAATATTTTCACCCTTTTTAACCTCGAAGGACAGATTTTTTAATACGGTCTTGCTTTCGTCGTATGAAAATGAAACATTTTCAAACCCGACATTTCCTTGAATTACCGGAAGCTCCTCCGCATTCGCTTTGTCGCTGACCTTGATCGGCTCGTCAAGCGTTTCAAATATTCTTTCAAGATATGAAACGGCATTAACAAAGTTATTAAAAAGATTTGCAAGATTAAGTATAGGCTGCCAGAAACGCGAAGCGTAGCTTGACATTGCAACTATCGTTCCCAAAGAAACCGAAGCGGGACCTATAACCGCAAGACCCACAAAATAAATAGCGGCGCCTACTGCCGTGGAGATCGTGTCTACTGTAGGCCAAAACAGATTGTTATATGTCACAGCTTTCATCCACGCACTTCGGTATGCTTCGGAAAGCTTTCCGAAAATTTCTGCATTTTCCTCTTCTCTTCCAAAAAGCTGTGTGACCTTTGCGCCTACAAGTCCTTCGTGAAGATATGCGTTAAGATTTGAACTCTTGTTGTTTACCTTTTGCCATGCCCTGCGCTGGCGGTTCTTTATAAGCAGAATAAATCCCGCAAGAAACGGTACGCCTTCCATAATGACAAGAGCCATTTTCCAGTGCATGGCGAACATAAAGACAGCAATAAATATAAGGTTGAATATCTCAAGGATAAATGTAATGATACCGTTTGACAATGTATCGGATACGCTGTTTATGTAATTTATGATACGTACCAGTATTTTTCCGTGAGGACGGCTGTCGTAATATTCAAACGACAGCTTTTGCAGATGCTCAAACAGATCTGTCCTTATATCAAAAATGATATCCTGACCTACCTTTGTCATTATTCTTGAACGAATCGTGGAAAAAGCAATGTTCACAATGATAGTAAGCAGCAGCAATCCCGCCGAAATAAGAAGCAGGGGAATGTTTTTATCGGGGATCACCTCGTCCAGCGCAAACTGTGTTATAACGGGAGAAAGCAAACCGATGATCACCGCCAGAGCGCTTAACGTCAGAGAAAAAATCATTCGCTTTTTATATTTTGAAACATAAACCATAGCGCGCTTCAGATGCTTGATATCGAAGGGAGATTCAAGCGTTTCGTCAATATCGTATTTATTTCTTGCCATTTTTATCACTCCGTTGTTTTACATAAGTACGGATCTATCCTGCTGTCCGTACTGGAGATCATATATTTCCCTGTAATAGCCGCCCTTGTTCCGGAGCAGCTCTTCATGCGTTCCGTATTCGGAAATTTTTCCGTTTTTAAGAATGATTATCTTGTCCGCGTCCCTTGCCGAGGAGATACGCTGCGCAATTATTATTTTGGTGCATTTGAAATCAAGGCTGCGGAGATTTTCACGTATATGTATTTCCGTTTCAAGATCAACCGCCGAGGTCGTATCGTCGAGTATTAAAATCGCGGGACGGACAGCCAACGCTCTTGCAAGCGATATCCTTTGTTTCTGTCCTCCGGACAGTCCGACGCCGCGTTCGCCGACAATGGTATCGTAACCGTCGTTCAGATTTGCTATAAACCCGTCTGAGTCGGCAGCAGCGGCGAATTTACGAACGTCCTCTTCGGGCATATCGCTGCGCCCGAAGCTTATGTTTCCGTCAATGGTATCGGACCACAGCAGCACATCCTGCATGGCAACTCCTATATTCTTGCACAGAGTTTTCAGCTTGATGAAACGTACGTCGGTTCCGTCCACAAGCACTTCTCCGCCGCACGGATCGTAAAGTCTGGGTATAAGATTTATGAGGGAGGTTTTTCCCGATCCTGTTTCACCCATTATCGCAACCGTTTCACCCGCATTTATTCTGAAACTTACATTTTCCAAAACCGCAGTATCGTCATATTTGAAAGTAACATTTTTAAATTCGATATCGCCTCTCAGCTTTTCCGGCATATCAGCAGCGTCCGAACGGTCTGTGATAAGGGGAGAGGAATAATATATCTCAATGATTTTTGTTGCCGAAGCCATAAATCTTTGCAGATCGTTAATAAGAGCGCCTACGTTTCTCATTGGATTTGAAAGAGTCCAGATAAGTCCGCTGAAAGCTACATATTCTCCCATTGTAAGTCTGCCCGTTATAACAAAGATCCCTCCCGCTATAAGCTGAACCACGGTCAGTCCCTGCGCTGTCGTTTCCATGTACGGAAAATATTTGAGCCACGTCAATGAAGCGTCCTTGCTCGCCTCTGCATAATCCTCGTTTTTCACGCGGAACTTTTCTGTTTCGTGATCCTCTCGTGCAAACGCTCTTACAACGCGGTTTCCCGCAATATTTTCCTGAGCCTGAGTATTGAGCCGTGAAAGCCGTTCGCGCAGATTGACATATTTCGGTCCCACATCCTTTCTGAAAACGCCGGAGATAATGAAGATCAGCGGCGTAAGCGCAAGCAGACACAGCGCCATTATGGGATCGAGCACAAAAAAATATACTGTGGTGGTAGTAAAAAGCACAATACTTTCCACCAAAGTTTTCAGTATCCATGATACAGTATGCCTTACCATGTCCAGATCGCCGGAAAGCCTTGTCATAAGGTCGCCTGTGCGGTTTCGGTCATAAAAGGTCATATCCTGTTTCTGTACATTTGCAAAAAGATACGTTCTTATTTTTGCGAGCATACCCTGCGAACATACTTCATAAAGCATATTGGAGCTGAACTGAAGGATCGTTCTTACAAGCGTAAACAGGATCATTCCGCAGCACAGCAGTACAAGAAGATCCTTTTTTTTCGAAAGATTTTCCGCCGCGTTTTCGCTGTAAATAAAGGTATCGACGATTTTTTGTCCGAAAACGGGATTGGTAATGTACATCATCTGCGCTGTGACAGTCATACACAGCGAAAAAATATACTTTCCCCTGTAACCCTTGAGATTTTCCCATATCCATTTTATCTGAAACACGCATTTCGTCCTTTCAAACAGTAAAGTCCCCGTGGTCTGTACGATCTGTTGCGGAGGCTTGTACCGCAGTGTTTTTATAAATATTTCATACTGAAAAACATTGCACATATACCACCCCCAAAAAGCATATATGCAAACTTATTGGCGGTATTTTTACATACTTTTCAAGCAGAGATCGGTATTAACATTACCGAGCCTTTTTATCGGAATTTCGGTTTCGGTATGTTCATAATAAATCTGAATACATATATTGTCAATAGATTATTTTTGAATTTTTCGGGGATAAATTGAACATTATCGCTTGAAAATCCGAGTAAGCTGTGATACAATTAATCATGTAAGCTGTAAAAATTTATCTTTACAAGATCAGGGAGAGTTAAATATGATAAAAGAAATAGTAACAGATCCGATATTTCTTAAGCAAAAGTCAACGCCTGCGGTAAGATCCGATCAGCAAACGATACGTGATCTGCTTGATACCGTACTGGCAAATTCCGAACACTGCGCAGGTATGGCAGCCAATATGATCGGAGTGACAAAGACTATCTTAGCCGCACAGATCGGCAGCGAATACCTTATCATGGTAAACCCTAAGATAACGGATCACTCCAAACAGTGCTATAATGCGGAGGAAAGCTGCCTGTCGCTTTCCGGACGCCGTACGGTAAAACGGTATAACGTCATCACCGTTGAATATCTGGACAAGAAATTCAAAAGGCGGAAACAGACCTTCAGAGATTTTGAAGCACAGGTAATTCAGCATGAAATGGATCATTTTGACGGTATCTTGATCTGAAGAACAGCGCTTTATTTTCGGTACGGACTGTCAAATTCCTTTTCAGCCTTTTTAACGGTTTCTTCGAGAGTAAGTCCCGTAAAATACGGCGCATTTAGATACCGTCCGGATTTTTTATCGTCGGCAAAAACGCCGGCAACTATTCCGGGGATCGCGCTTTCGGGAGCGTTTGGAGCGTTGGGGCCTCCCAGATCCGTTCTGCACCAGCCGGGATCGGTAAGGTTTATCATGACATTCGTTCCCTCAACCTTGGAACCTAAGTCTATAGTGATCTTGTCAAGCGCAGCCTTGCTTGCGGAATATCCTGCCTGTTCCGGCTCAAGGCTTATGCCGCTGGTGGTATTTACGATCCTGCCAAAGCCTCTTTCCATCATTTTAGGCATAAAGTGATAGCATATCATTGCGGGGGCAATGGTATTTATCTTAAAACTTTCCGTGTAATCCGAAACGGGCGTTTTGAAATAATCTGTGCGGTATGCTATCTGCATTCCCGCATTATTGAGGACAATATCCACGTCCATGCCCATACGGTCAATTTCATCAAGCATTGTCCGAACGCTGTCAATGTCCGAAAACTCCGCTTGAACGGCGTATGCTTCTATCCCCGCAGCTCTTGCCTCGCCGAGAACTTTTCGGCAGTGTTCTTTTTTTTTGCTGTGAAGTATTAAATTGCTGCCCTGCTCAGCCATAAATCTTGCGGTGAGATATCCTATTCCTCTTGCAGCTCCCGTAATAAACGTCCATCTTCCTTTTACTTGTACCATAGTGTACTCTCCTTTTCATATTTCGGCTTTTGCCGCAATATTGTATATTTTTGCAATATCTTTCTCCGACAGCGGCATAAAGCCGCCCGTTTTTCCGCAGACGACGCCTTGATTTTTCACAAGAAGAGGTATATCGTCTTCTTTTTTCAAGAGAGCGTTTTTTATCAATAAGTCCGGATCTGACCGCGGAACCCGACCCGTAGCGGATAAGCACCCTGTTCCCGCCGTATTTCTTATCAAATTTACAATTCAGTATAGCATTTTATTGATTTGTATGCTATAATATTTATGCATAAAAAATTGTAAAAATCTATTTTGGAGTGATCTGAGATGAGCGGTCTTTTTGAAAAAAGCGATTCCTTGAACAATCCGATCGAGTGCTTTGTTTTCGACTCCGGACGGCAAATATTTCCCGTAAAACCGCATTGGCATTATTTCGCGGAGCTTATATATATGCTTGACGGACGGGCGGAAATGCGCTGCGGAGATAATTTCTATACCCTGAACAAGGGGGAAATGATAATATTTCACCCCTCGGAGGTGCATTCAATATACTCCTCCGAGGGGTGTCTGCCCGTGTATGCGGTATTGAAGTTTGATATAAACAGATTTAATCTGACTCCCGCATACGCTCCCAAGCTGAGAAGTATTTTCCGTTATGCGGAAAAGATCGGAATGAGGATATTCTTTGACGTCAGTGCGGCTGAGAGGCTCGAATGCGGAAGAATATGGTCGGCATGCCTGTCGGAGTTTACATATTATAAATACGGCAGGGATCTGGTTCTTCAATCGAACATATATGAACTTCTGATGAATACAGTCCGTCTGTGGCTCGAGGACGGACTGGTGATCGACAGCCGTCTTATCCCGCAAACGGAGGATCATTCCATAGAAAATATAACGGAATACATAGATCTCATGCTTTCCGAAAATCTAAAAGTAACCGATATAGCGGTGCAATGCGGATTAAGCTATTCCTGCTTTGCCAAAAAATTCCATGAGCAATACGGCATGAGCTGTAAGCAGTATATAGAGCGAATGAGGCTTTATAAAGCGGAGGAATTCCTTCTTTTTACCGATTTTGACCTGAATTATATCAGTCAGGAAACGGGATTTTCCGATTGCAGCCATCTTATAAAGAGTTTTAAGAAATATAAAGGCGTTACTCCGAGACAATTCAGACGCGAAAGACGTTTGAATTAGAACGCAGCATATAATTAACGGTTTTTCCGGTATCCGTTCGGTTATTTTAGGATATAAAGATAAATGATTTTTTATATTGACATTGCTTTTTATTGGGGTTATAATAAATGTATAAGGTTTTTCAAAAGGCAGGCGATATTTACGGGTTTTGTGATTTTTCTTATTTTATGGCTTTTATCTCCTATTGCTCTCGGGATACTGTGCATTTATCAAAGAGTAAGGATAAACGATCTGGAAAGCAAGCTTAAAGCCGTTTCCGATGTCAAATCACCGGATCGGTCCGCCGATCTATCCGATAATCTCAAACCGTCCCGAAACAGGGACAGTTCAGCCTTGCCGTCGTACTATTTTCCCGTGCAAAACGGAAAAGCGGAATATACCGGCGATACCGCAAAGCGGCATGAGCATATGAACAGTAAGAATGAGGAATTGAAATCCGGTCCGCCCGTAAATGTCATACTTATTCTCGGCGCGCTTTTCATTATCCTTGCAGGCTTTGTCTTTGCCGCCGCTGCATGGGGAACCTTGAATGCAGTGTTCAAATCTGCCGTGCTGCTGAGTTTTTCGGCAGTTTTCTTCGCAGTTTATTATATTGCAAGATATAAACTTAAGCTTGAAAGTACGGGACGTATTTTTTATATCCTCGGAAGCGTTTTTCTGCCTGCTTCCGCTGCCGCAGGAGGAAAACTCAGAGTGTTCGGAGATTTTCTTTCCTTTGACGGAAGAGGGCGTTTCGTTCTTTGCATGATAATGTTCATTCTGCTGTCGGTATGCTTTTTTATCGGCGCCAAGAGCTATAAAAACAAGATATATGCGAGAATAGCCTTTTTGTCTTTAGCGGCGTCCATGGCTTTTCTTATGCTCCACGGCAGCGTTTATACCCCCGCATTTTCCTCGGCAGCCGTCGGACTTTGCGCAGTAGCCGCCGTTATAGCCGAACCGGGATTAAAAAAGCGTTTCACGGACAGCGTTATCATAGGAGAGTACAGATTTTTCACCGTTGTGGTCACCCTTGTACCGGCAGTCGTGTCGCTGTTTATCTCGCACGGCGGCGCGGAGCAGATAGTTCCCGCCGCGATGTTTTCTGCGGCATTTCTGGCAGGAGCGTTAAAGTCGGAGCGCCCCGAAATTGGTGCGGCTGCATTTGCGGTCTACCTTATGACGGGAATGCTTTCGGGAATACGCCCCAATTCCGCCGAGAGCTTTATTCTTACAGCTTCTGCCGTAATGGTGATTTATACCTTGCTTATCTTTATAGATTTTGTACCGGAAAGCGTAAAAAATACGGTACGAATTATTCAAAAAGCGGTCTGCGTTCCCATTATCGCAGCGGGATTTGCAGTTATGCTTGACAGCGGCTTTGATTTTCATCCAAGTCAGCTTATATCCTCCGCGGCGGTTGCCGTGCAGGTAATACTGCTTGCCTGCAGAAACGGCGGCAGCGGAAAGCTGTTCGGTGTTTTCGCGGTGATATGGTTTTCTGCGGAAACAGGCAGCTTTATAGGTTATCTTGCCGGTAATAACGATGCGGCGGCGCTGTGTTCGGCTGTAGTGATATTTGTTTATTTTGCGCTCATTACCCTTACTCCCGCCAAGGAAAAGCTGGGCAGCGTATATACCGGCGCCGTAAGCTGTATTGTTTTGAGTCTGCTCGTCTTTATGTGCTGCGAACCTGTACCGTCTGCGGCGGTTTGGCTGCTTGCCGCAGGAGCGGCGTTTATATCTGCTGTCAAAAGCAATTTCGGCAGGGTATTCCTGCCAATTGCGGTCTTTGCCGTAATAAGACCCATATATGTATGCGGAGCCGGCTTCTCGCTTACATATTCATACTGTATTGCTTCCGTGATTTTCTGCGCTGCTGCCTGCTTGCTCACCGCCGTTCCGAGGCTGCGTAAATTGTCAGCGCCCATGGAGATAGGCGTTTCGGTGATTTTTCTGTTATATATTATCCCAATGCTTCACGCGCCCCATATATCCGTGCCGCTGGCTCTGACCCTGTTTACGGGCGTAAATGCGTTTGTAAAGAGGAAAAGTCCGTATATCCACGTCTTATCAGGCGGCTTTTTTACTGCTCTGTACCTTGCCGTTTTTGAAGCGGGAAGATGTGCGGGACTTGAAGAAAGGGCTTTTTTGCTTCCTGCGGCTGTAATGATTTTGCTGTTCGGCGTATATATGCTGCCAAAGGGCGGAGCAAGCAGCCTTAAAGCTTGTATCTCCTCTTTCCTGCGTTTTTTCATGCCTGTGTACGGTATTGCGGTATTAATTGTAAGCGGCGCTTTCGACAATGCCGAAAATATCGGGATCGGCGGTATGTTTGAAACGCCGTTGTTCCTTGTCTGCGGAGCAGCGCTTATTATTTGCTCATGCATATATGCTGTGAAAGAAAAACGAACCTTCCTTATAACGGCTGCAATGATCGCTTTCTATATCAAGTCGTTTGCATATTTCTCCGGTATTATCGGAATAAATGAAGCGGCGGTATTTATAATAGGTCTTATGGCGTTGACAAATCTTTTCGGCAGACTTGTTTTTTACGGCAATACGATAGTTAAGAGCGCAGACAATATATATTTTGATTTCCTTTCCCTGTCATCTCTTGTGGGTTCTGCATTGCTTTTTTTCAGCGTATCTTTCGGGGATGCGTTTGATACGGGGAAATATATACGGTGGTCATCCTTTGCAACCGCTTCACTGGTGCTGCTCAATATGTCAAGATATGGAAATGATCCGAAGCTCAACCGCTGTTTGTTGACAGCTTCCGCCGCATTTGTAATGCCCGTATTGTGGTTTCAGCCCTTTTTACCGCCGATGGAACTTCTTGAGGACGAATGGAATGCCGCCGCAATAGCGCTGTTTGCGGTTCTGTTCGGAAAAATACATAAAGGCAATCCCCAATTATCCGGAAGAGTAAATTTCGCCGCCGGTATAATATGCCTTATATATCTGTTCACAGCGGCTTATACCGGCAGATATGCCGAGGACGCCATAATGCTCGGAGGAGCGATACTGCTCATGCTTATCTTTTCCCATATACGCAAGAATAAAAAATGGTTCGGTTTGTCCGTAGCCGGCGGAGCGGGGGAGGCGCTTATGCTTACCTTAAAGCTGTGGAACAGCCGCACATGGTGGGTGTATCTTCTTGCGGCGGGAATAGGACTTATCGTTCTGGGCGTATCAAGGGAAAATTCCAGGCGGAAGACCGCCGTTTCATTGCAGGAAGACAAAGAGAAATAATACTCACATGCAGGCAAAAGAATTAATTTGAAAGATGGTATATGTAATATGGATATCGGAATAGACCTCGGAACCGCCAATATAATGATAAGCATGAAAAACAAGGGTGTGGTGTTCTACGAGCCTGCCGTTGTCGCGTTTAACAAAAAAACGGGGGAGATAATAAATGTGGGGATGGAAGCCTATAAAATGATAGGCAAAGCTCCCGATCATATTGCCGTAATAAGACCGCTTTGCGACGGCGTTATTTCGGATTACGACATGACGGAAAGTCTTGTAAAGGAATGCATCCGCAGAGTGACGGGCGGACAGCTTCTTATGCCGAGGATCGTTATGTGTGTTCCGTCCTTTATAACCGATGTTGAAAGCAGAGCGGTGATCGAAGCCGCACGTCAGGCGGGCGCTCAGAAAGTATTTCTCATAGAGGAGCCGGTGGCGGCTCTTCTCGGCGCGGGCGGGGATATATCGCAGGCTCGCGGACGAATGGTCGTAGATATCGGCGGAGGTACTACCGATATAGCCGTGCTTTCTATGAACGGTATTGTGGTAAAAAATTCCGTAAAGCTGGCGGGAAATAAGATCGACGCCGCAATTATCAAGTATGTGCAGAACAAATACAGGATACTTATAGGCGAGAAAACGGCGGAAAACGCCAAGATCACCCTTGCCAACGTTTTTTCTCCCGATGGGAGCAGAGAAATGACCGTCAAGGGAAGAAATCTTGTTACGGGTCTTCCCGCCAAGCTGAAGCTGAACGATTATGATATATACAAGGCGGTTACAGACATAGCAAGAGAGATAACTGACGCCGTAAAGGAGGTTCTTGAAAGGACTCCTCCCGAGCTTGCGGGGGATATCCACTCCGAGGGAATAATGCTCACAGGCGGAGGCGCGCTTATAGGAGGACTTGACAGATTCATAGCCCATGAAACGAAAGTAAAAACCTATGCCGCAGACGATCCCTTAAGATGTGTAGCAAGAGGGACAAGCCTTGCCTTTGACCATATAGACAGCCTGCTGGACGGATTTGAAATAATTTCCATGTACGGTTATTCCGATCCATCCGGAGAAAACGGGTCAAAACAGGGGAGAAAGGTCGGATCTGCCGGGATATGAGCCTATGTAAAAACCTGCTAAATAAAGTCAAGACCTAAAAAGCAAAGTTTACAAATAATTAA
>JAMPAO010000086.1 GCA_023667165.1 Ruminococcus sp.
GACATATTCCCCAAAAAGAAAAGAGCCGAAAAAAAGAAAAAAGAAAAAAAATCAGGGAAAAGCTCTTCCGAAGCGGAAGCCAAAGCAGCCGAGGGAAAGCCGCCCGAACGTGAAAAAGAAAAGCCGCCCGAAAAAGACGCGGCGGAAAAAACGCCCGACGGCAGCGGCAAACCGCCGTTTTACGAGAGGATCGGCGGCTTTCTCGACGGACTTGAGGAGAAAAAAAGAGCTGTCCGGCTCCTTTTTGAGCTGATAATGCCTCCCTTGAAAGGTCTGGGAAAAAAGCTGCGCATTGACGATATAAAGCTTGACTTCGCCGCAGCCTCGGAGGACGCGGCGGAAGCTGCCATATTGTACGGAAAGCTGAACGCGGCGGTCTACAACGCCATTTCGGCGGTACGGTGCTTTATCAGCATCTCGCTGATCTCGGTCAATATAGACTGTCTGTACAATACTCCTGCGGAAAAATGCAGATACGACGGCGAATGCAGGATAAAACTTCGCCCCGTCAGTCTTATTTCGGCAATACTCGCCGTGCTCCTGCGCTACGGCAGGGAAAAGGAAAAATATTCGGCGGTTCTTACGCTGATGAGCAAGGACAATGAAAAATAGGCACGCACCCGTATTCCGTCAAAATGCGGGATCGCGGCTTATGGATATACCTCAATAAAACATGAAAGGAATATTAAAAAATGGATACAAAGGTAAAAGATCTTATAACCTCTTCAATGAGCAAGGTGCATGAGCTGGGGGACGCGAATACCATTATGGGAACTCCGGTCAGTCTGGAGGGCGGCGTTACCGTGATACCCATTTCCAAGGTGTCCTACGGCTTTGCGGGCGGCGGCTCGGATCTGCCCAGCAAATCGGACAAGGAGCTTTTCGGCGGCGCAAGCGGCGCGGGCATTACCGTAACTCCCATGGGATTTTTGGTAATATCCGGCGGCGAGGTTCAGCTTATGCAGATGAATCTTGACGTTTCGGCTTCCTCGGCTGTGGTAAACATGGTTCCCGAGGTATTCAACAAGGTGGCGAGCCTGTTCAAAAAGGACGATACAAAGGAAAAGGACGCAAAAAAGGCAAAAATACCGGCAGCAAGCACCGATACCGACGACATTGAGCTGCCGGAGGAAATGCTTGAGGATTATTAAGCTGTGCATCCGAGGGGCACAGCTTTGACAAAACAATTGGAGCTTTCGTATTTTTTTCCGTTATGCCGCATAGAAATGTGTTATAAAATATAACGGAGGTCAATACCATTATGAAACTCCTTGCAATACTGATGTCCGCACTGATAGTACAAGTTCCCGCAGATACGGTGGTTCAGTCCGTTTCCGCTCCTCCCGCGGATATTTCCGCAAAAGCGGCAGTCCTGATAGAGGCGAAAACAGGCAGAGTGGTATGGGGTAAAAACGAAAATACCCGACTGCCTATGGCAAGCACCACCAAGATCATGTCCGCGCTCATCACGCTTGAAAGCGGAGGACTTGACGAAGAATTTACCGTGGACAGCGAAGCTGTGAAAACGGAAGGCTCGTCTATGGGACTGAGAGAGGGCGACATCGTATCCAAGCGCGATCTGTGCATAGGTATGCTGCTGCCCTCGGGAAACGACGCGGCAAACTGCGCCGCCGTGCGCGTGGCGGGGGATATCCCCTCCTTTGCGGAGCTTATGAACCGAAAAGCTGCAAGTCTGGGACTTGTATCCACGCATTTTGTAACTCCCTCGGGACTGCACGACGACGGGCATTATTCCACCGCCTATGACATGGCGCAGCTTGCCTCCTATGCGCTGAAAAATCCCGAATTCAGGGAGATATGCGGAAAGCACTCCGTCAAGCTGTCTTTCGGGAACCCTCCTTACGACAGATGGCTTACCAACACAAACAAGCTCCTTGACAGATACGAGGGTTGTATCGGGGTCAAGACGGGGTTTACCGACGAAGCGGGCAGATGCCTGGTTTCAGCCGCCGAAAGGGACGGCGTTACTCTTGTATGCGTTACCCTTAACGCTCCCGACGACTGGAACGATCATGAAAAGCTGCTTGATTACGGCTTTACCGCCGTAGCCAACGTGCCGCTGGAGGCAGATCCCTATTTTACCGTGGGTCTTGCGGGCAGCAGCGGCAGGGATAATCTCACTCTTATCCCCTGCACCGCGCCTGTTTGCCCGATAATAAAGGGGACTGCTCCGGATATTTCCTGGAAAATCGCCGTTCCGCAGTTCGTCTATGCTCCCGTGGAAAAGGGGCGCAGCGTCGGCACGCTTATCATATACGACGGCGGCAGGGAGATCGACCGAATACCGCTTATTTCAGCCGAAAACGTTCCTTACACCGGCGGAGAGCCGCCGCGCAAAGGACTTAGCCGCAGGATCGTTGATTTTTTCAAGGAGCGCTTTTTCTCGGGCGGCATTTACGCATGATCTTCTTCGGAGATCGGTATTACACGTTTATTGAATAAGGAATGTAAAAAATGGAAAAGATCAGACTTCAGAAAATATTATCCGACAGCGGCGTATGCTCCCGCAGAAAAGCCGAGGAGCTTATATCAAGAGGCGAGGTAAAGGTAAACGGACATATTGCCAAGCTGGGCGACAAGGCAAACGACAAGGACGTTATCACCGTAATGGGAGAGCGTGTGCGCTTCAGCAAAAGGCGGAAGAAGCTGTATATCATGCTCAACAAACCCAGAGGCTACGTTACGACCATGTCGGACGAGCTGGGCAGGAAATGCGTTACGGAGCTGCTGACGGGGGTTGAGGAACGGGTGTATCCTATCGGCAGGCTCGACCGCAATTCAGAGGGACTGCTGCTGTTTACCAACGACGGAGTTTTCGCCAACGACGTTATGCACCCCAGCCGCCACATCAGCAAGACATACAGGGTAACTGTGAACTCAAAGATCAGCGACAGTCAGATCGTCGCCTTATGCGGCGGTATAATGCTTGACGGCAAAATGACCCTGCCCGCCGCCGCAGAGGTGGAAGTAGACGGCACGGAACGCAGCGTAATGCGCATAACCATCAGAGAGGGCAGGAACAGGCAGATAAGACGTATGTGCGAGGCTGTGGGTCTGGAGGTCGTCAGACTGCGCAGGACCTCCATAGGTCCCGTGAAGCTGGGTATGCTAAAACCCGGAACATGGCGGGAGCTTACTCCCGAGGAGGTACGGGCAATGCGCGGCGCGGCGGGAATGAAGTGAGCGAATACGTTTGCCGTATGGAATGACAAAAACAGCGCTTTCATCGTATGTGTGAAAGCGCTTTTATTTATTCAAATTCCAATTCAAATTCGCAGGCGGCATACATTTTGATCTTTGCTCCGTCGACCGGCTGCAAATATTCATACTCCTTGACGATCCTGTAGCTGCCCCCCGACAGACTGTAGAATGAACCGTAGACGATATCGAAGGACGTTTCCTCATTGCCCTCGAGGGTGTGCATCTCCATTGTCCAGCCGTATTCCTTTCCGTCCTTGACCTTTACCTCCCGCCACACGCCGTCAACGTTCTTTTCAAGGGAATACTGCGCTCCCCATGCGAGAGTTTGGTCTATGTTGTTTTTCAAGCGTACGGTAACGCTCTCTGCGGTAACGTTTTCGGAGGACAGTGAAAAATATTCCGTCTGCTTCACCTTATAGCTGCTCTCGTTTCCTAAATTTTCCACGCCTGCGGGAGCCTCCGCATCGCTTTCGGCTGTGTTCGCCGTGGTGGGTATGGCGGTAAATCCCGCAGGATCCGGCGGCTCTTTCTTTTGGCAGCCGGAAGCGGTGATCGTTATGGCTGCAAGCAGCAGTGCGGGTACGGCGAACAAATGCTTTTTCATATATCCTCCTGCAAAAAATCCCCGCTTTTTACAGCGGGGATAGATTTTCAAATTTCGGCAGATCAATAATCGGTAGCCTTGAACTGGAACCTTGCCGTAAGCTCCTTGAGTATCTGGGACTGACCGGAAAGCTCCTCGGAAGCCGCTGCGGACTCCTCGGCTGTAGCCGCGTTGTTCTGTACAACGCTGGATATCTGCTCCACGTTGGAGGTAATGTTGTTGACGGATTCCGCCGCGTTCTTGGAATCGCTGGAGATCTCGGTGTTGATATCGAGAACCTTCTGAGAAGCGCTTACCGTCATATTCATCTCTTCAACTGCCTTATCCGCAAGAGCACGGCCCTTTTCGATAGCGGAAACGGTGCTTTCGATAAGCGTTGTTGTATTCTTGGCAGCCTCTGCGGACTTGCCCGCAAGGTTTCTTACCTCGTCGGCAACGACTGCAAAGCCCTTGCCTGCCGCGCCCGCTCTCGCCGCCTCTACTGCTGCGTTAAGAGCAAGGATATTGGTCTGGAATGCGATATCCTCGATAGTCTTGATGATCTTTGTGGTAGCCTCGGAGGTTTCGCTGATCTCCTTGATCGCCTGAGCAAGAGCGCCCATCTCGTCCTTTGCCTCTTCCAACTTTCTTACCGCGTCGCCCGTGCTTATGGTAGCGTTGTTTGCCTTTTCTGCGGTGCTCTTTACAACGTTGGAGATGATATTGATCTCCGCCGCAAGCTCCTCAACGGAGGAAGCCTGCTCCGTAGCGCCCTGCGAAAGGGACTGCGCGCCCAGGGACACCTGCTCGGAGCCGGAAGCCACCTGGTCGGAGGAAGTCGTGATCTTCTGCATTGTAATATTGAGCTGATCTATAAACTTGGTCATTGCGTCATGGATATAGGAAAACGTTCCCACGTAGTGACCCTCGTCCTTGGACTGTACGCGGAGATTACCCTGCGCCAGCTCCTCCAGCATATATTCTATGTCATTGATAACGCCGCGGAGAATAGCCTCCATCTGACGCATACTGTTGGCAAGGTCGCCCACCTCGTCCTTTGAATCGTATGTGATAACGGAGTCGAAGTTGCCCTCCGCCATCTTGATAGCCGCCTGCTGTACCTGTCTAAGACCGGTGCAGATGGCCTTGGTGATATATACCGCCATGTAGACTGCAAAGATCGCTGCAACTATTCCGACTGCTATAACGATGACCCTTCCGGTAACGGCGTGCCTGTGAGCGCTGTTATAGTCCTCCTCGGAAGACGCCAGAACGTCTTCTCTTATATTGTTTGTCGCGTTCACCACCTGCAGGATGGCGGGCATAAGCTCGTTGTCGTAAGCGTCTACCGACGCCGACACGCTGCCCTCGTTTACAAGGTTGATGAACCTTTCATATGTACTCCATATAGTTTCGCAGTTTGTTTCGATGGTAGCAACTTCTGCGGCATCTATGACCTTCAGAGGCTTCATCTTCTCCAAATTGTCCATTACCGAAAAGTAGCATTCCTCCGCCAAAGCAAAGTAGCTTGATACGTCGTTGGTGCTGTCCGCCGCCGCATGGAGCAGATTCTTCGCCATTTCCTGCAGATTCTCCGACACCTCGTCAACATAAACAACGCCGTTAACGTCCTCTTCATGAAATTCGTCGATGATGTTGCCCAATGAACCGAGCGTAGATATTACGAGGATCACGACTATCAGCAGCATTGCTATGATACTGCCGAATGCAACAATCAGCTTCTGAGAAATTTTTAGATTTTTCATAACGTTTTTAATACCCCCTGCGGAGCATTTTCTCCTTTCAGCGTTTTTTGTTTTTTTTTACACGTTTTCAGCGCATTTTTTTACCATACACATAAACATGTAAATATTATAGTATGGAAATCGAATTTTGTCAATAAATAAAATATGAACAAAAAACAAATGCACTGTTATTGTCGAATACAAACGAATAATGCATATTCACGTCTAACCGCGTCGTTTAGCCGAATCCCGAAATTTTGGGAATACCTGCGGCGAAAAAAATATTATGAAAAATATAAATAAAAAAAATTTTCAATATATTTTCTCATTTTCCTCTTTTTTCCATAACATTCAAAAAGGACGCTGTATATTATATAGGCAGAGAAAGGAAAAAATGATAAAAAAATAAAAAAATCCTTTTTACGTCTTGCAAAAAAGAAAATATTGGAGTATAATAGTATCATAGGTATGCGGGCAGCGATCCGCAAAAAAATGCTTGGAGGTACAATACAATGTCAAGACTTGTTTCAGCTAAGGATATGCTTAACAAAGCAAGGGACGGCAAATACGCCGTAGGTCAGTTCAATATCAACAATCTGGAGTGGACAAAGGCTATCCTGCTTACCGCGCAGGAGCAGAAGTCCCCCGTTATCCTGGGTGTTTCCGAGGGCGCGGGAAAATATATGTGCGGCTACAAGACCGTTGTGGGCATGGTAAACGGTATGCTCGACAGCCTGGATATCACCGTTCCCGTGGCTCTGCACCTTGACCACGGCTCCTTCGAGGGCGCAAAGGCTTGTATCAACGCAGGCTTCTCGTCCATCATGTTCGACGGCTCGCATTATCCCATCGCCGAGAACATTGAAAAGACCACCGCTCTGGTCAATACCTGCGACGTGCTGGGTCTTTCCCTTGAAGCGGAGGTAGGCTCTATCGGCGGCGAAGAGGACGGCGTTGTGGGCATGGGCGAGTGCGCCGATCCCAAGGAGTGCAAGGCTATCGCCGATCTTGGCGTGACCATGCTTGCAGCCGGCATAGGCAATATCCACGGCAAATATCCCGAAAACTGGCAGGGTCTGCGCTTTGACGTTCTGGAGAGCGTTAAGAAGGAAACGGGCGATATGCCTTTGGTTCTCCACGGCGGCACGGGAATCCCCGACGAGATGATAAAGAAAGCCATTTCCCTGGGCGTTGCCAAGATCAACGTCAACACCGAGTGCCAGCTCGTGTTCCAGGAGGCTACGAGAAAGTACATCGAAGCCGGCAAGGACACTCAAGGCAAGGGTTTCGATCCCAGAAAGCTGCTGGCTCCCGGCTTTGACGCCATCAAGGACAAGGTCAAGGAGAAGATGGAGATCTTCGGTTCTGTGGGCAAGGCGTAAGCGTTCGGTCTTTTAAGGCAATACCGCACAAAGATTGCGTGCGGTGTTGCGCTTGTTCAATCAAAGATTGAACGCCAGATTTTTCGTCAGATTGTACTAAAATTTCGCAGGCATACTGGCGTATGTCAAGAAATTTTGGTGCAATATGACGAAAAATATGCAAGCAAGACGTGCACAAAGGCGTTAGCCGTTCTTTGCGCGGTGTTGCCTTAACATAGGTATATTTTTCCCCGCCTCAGACCGGATCTGCGGCGGGGAAATGCGTTTTGCGGTAAATCCCGTTATACCGTACGGAGCGGGCGATCCTCAATATTCATCCGAATTTGCAGCATATAGGAAAGGAGCATTCCGGTGAAATTCAAAAAGAAACCCGATTATTTTACAAAACGCTTTCCCTTAAGCATATACAGAAAGGGCAAGACCTTTTATTTTCAAATACAGCACGAAGTAGTTAACCATCATTCGTATCATTCGTTCTGTGAATATGATAAGATCACTGACGATAATGTTTCCGAAATTGGTTTAACGGCTCAAAAGCTGCTGAACAGATTTCATGAAATAAGCGACTTTACAGCAGACGGACTTGAAGAAATGCTGACCGAAAACAGTAATGAACTGTTAAACGATAACAATATCCAATGGCTTGAATTTATGGATGCCAAAGATCCCAAAAAAATCGAGTCTGCATATGACTGCATCAGTATCCGGTATAGTATTCCCGACAATAAATATACATTTATACTTTGGTGGTATAAAAAAAGAAGTATCGGTAATTGTTCGGATTCCACAGGAGAACCCGGAATACTTACATTTGATACGCCGCTGGATTTCACCGATTATTCCGATCCCGAAAAGCTCGGCAGAAATATAGTTGAAGCTCTTGACCGATGCAGAATGATCACTGACAAGGTTGCGGGAGATCCGTATCCCGAAAAAGATACCACACTTGCAAACGGAAGCAGGCTGACTGTATCTGCGCCCCGTGACAAGCATTTTTCCGATAACGATGATTACGGAGTAGGCGAGCTGTATCAGGCGTATTTGTATTTCCCGAGAGAGGATTCCGAGGAAGCGTTCGGGGTGTTCTATATCGGAATGGCTGCGGAGCTTGACGGGGAAATAAGTGAAGAAAATATCCGAAACGCTTGGGAAAAGCAGAACGGCAAGGCGGAATTTTTTGAGGTCAAGGCGGTTGAACACGGCATTTTTAAATTCCGTGCGGAAATGAAAAACAAAAAAGTTCACCGAATTTCCTACCTTTTAGAAAATTCCGACTGCGATCTGCTTGACTGCACGATGGAGCTTCGCAAGCCCAACAGCCGCAAGAAACTTGATGAGAAGCTTTCCGGTTTGTTTGAGGAATTTGCTTTTCGGTGCAGGTTCAAGGATTAAAGGACAGAAAGGAAGATTTCAATGAAATTCAAATTAAGAGCTGATTTTACCTCACGCATACCATTAACTGTACGCAGAAGAAATAATGTCGTATATTTTCAAACAATAATTGATATTGCAAAAGCAGACGGTAATAGATATACGACACATTGTGAGTATTACAAAACCGATGAACATAATATCAAGGAAGTCGGAATGCTTGCGAGCAAACTTTAAAAAAAAATTTGAAGATTTAGGCGATTTATCAATTGCCGAGTTTGAAGAGCTGGTTGGTATGAAGTTTGAACAGTACAAAGATTCTCGTGACAGATATTATTTGAGATGTATGGATGCTAAAGATGATAGAGATTTGTATCGAAATTATGATTATTGTACTCTTGAGTATTATATTCCAAGAAAAAAGTACGCATTTACTCTTTGGTGGCCTTATAAAAACGGAAGCCGATATTTTCTTGACAGTTCGTATTCATTGGGAAAGACAGACGTATTGACCTTTGACACACCGCTGGAATTTACCGATTATTCCGACCCCGAAGTGCTCGGCGCAATGATAATTGAGGCTCTTGACCGCAGCAGAAAGATTGCCTACAAAGTTGCGGGAAATCCGTACCCCAAAAAAGATATTGAACTTTTAAATGAAAGTAAACTGGCTATATCGGCTCCCCGTGACAAGCATTTCACTGATGAAGAGGACAAGGGAGTATGCGAGGTTTATCAGTTATACGGTTATTATCCAAGAGAGGATTCCGAGAAAGCGGTTGCGGCGTTCTATATAGGAATTGCTGCCGAGCTTGAATGCGATATGAGCGAGGATAATATTCGCAATGCTTGGGAGAAGCAAAACGGCAAAGCAGAACTTTTCGAGGTAAAATCAGTGGAGCACGGCATTTTCAAATTTCGTGCCGAAATGGGAAACAAAAGCGTTCACCGCATTTCCTATCTGCTGCAGATTGACGAAAGCGAATTGCTGGATTGCACAATGGAAATGCATAAACCGAACAGCCGCAAGAAACTTGATGAGAAGCTTTCCGGTTTGTTTGAGGAATTTGCACGCGGGTGCAAGATTAAAGACGAATAGCTTAGTTTTGAGAGCCAAATATGTTATCGCTGCTGATTGCAGCAGCAATATGTCCTATGCCGTATTGTATTAAAATTTGAGATAACAATCGGCAAACCTTATTTGGCAGGAACAGCATTATGCTGATTACTGATATATTAATTCCTACCTTGGCTTGATTTGACATGGTATGGGAAATTTGAAATGGAGTGATAAATGGCAGCTTTTAAAAACAAGGACACTAAGGTTTCGGTACCGGGCTTTACAGTCGACGATAATGTTATTTATTATGGCAATACAGCCATAAATACAAATAACGTTTCTATGATTTCTATATCGCCCATTCCGTCAAACAAGTCATGGATTTATGCCCTTTTTATTGCTTTGGGAGGAATATTTGTTGGCGAAGCACGATGGTTGGCGTTTTTAGTTGCCGCAGTATGGATAATCGCCGTCGTAATATACAACAAGGGGCGTGGCGAAGACCTTGCAATCAGTCTTAACAGCGGTAATACGATTTATTTCCACTGTCGGGAAAGAGAGTTCTTGGAAAGGGTAGTCACATTAATTACCGGGTGTATTAAAACTGGCGCAGGGCATTATTCTGTCAGCTTTGACAAATGTGTTATCAACAAAGGTACAGTTAACGATGGCGTTCGAATAAGGTAAATGAAAGGATGTAATAGTATGAGTGTGAATATTAACAGTCGTAACAGCGTTATTAACAGTGGTGAAATAAATGGTCCTGTTATAATAGGTAGCGACAGCAGTAACGAGATTGACTACGAGAAATTCTCAAAACTGCTCAATGATGTAATCATTAATTCCAATGACAGAACAGAGCGAACTTATGCTTTGGAGGCAAAAGAATATGCTGACGAAGAAGAACATAACAAGTTAAGGCAGTTGATATCTAACAATTTTGCTGCATTTACAAGCGGAACTTTTGCAACATTAGCAGGAGGAGTTCTTTTGGAAATGGTAAAAAAGTTGGCTGGAGGATAAGAATACATATTTAAAAATGGTTGTTTTTTCATAATGCAAATATAATCTATTTTGGGGAACAAATCTAAAATATCCGCCCCCACAGTATGATCGCGATAAACGGTTATACTGCGGGGGCTCTGTCTGTAAGTTGCCTCTCCTCAACAACCTCCGGTCTTTAGTGTAAAATATTAGTATGCAGCACAATACTGACTTCCTTGATCGGAGTGAAGTACCGTTTCTTTGATATTGTACGATTTTGCAGCATTCCCCAATGTCTTGACGCACAGCTCCGCTTTCATATTGGTATTCATTGCAAGACCAAGTGCTGTCAGATCAAAGCAGTCAAATATTGCGGAAACATACAGTTTTCCGTCTTTTGCTTTAATTTCCGTAATATCAGTCACACACTTTTCGCACGGCTTTTTCGCTGTGCAATCACGCTTTAGAAGATCGTCTTAGTTCATCGCTTCACGGTCTGCTTTTGTGATACCATTGAGCTTTCTGCGAGACTTGTGGATAAGTCCTATATACTCCATATCCTTGCGAACCGTGCCTTAACAGGGAATATCCACGCTAATCTCTCCCGCTTTCTTTTTCAGCTTCAATGCCGTATGCACACGCCCTCTTCCGTAGCAATCGTTGTACTCGTCCTCATTGTGAATGTGTTGGATTTAAAAGTCATAATCTGCTGAATTTTCTTTTTTCTATGGCGCACTATGAACAGTATTCATACAAGGTAAATATCAACCCCGAAATGAGTATGCAGATACTCAACGAGAAATATG
>JAMPAO010000087.1 GCA_023667165.1 Ruminococcus sp.
AAACATCGCTAAATTTCCGCTTGACGGGCGGCGGTTTGCCGAAAACAGCGGTCTTCCTGCGGCGAATGAAAAACGGCGGTTCCTTATTTTTACCAATTTATTGACTATAAACCCGCTGTAATACCGTATGCGTTTTTGTGAATTTTTAACGTTGCATTTTTTTCCTTTATGTGATATAATAAAATATAACTATCTGTTTCTCTGCGTTTCACGGAGGTATTTCGAATGAAGATTAATCTGCTTGATCTGGATATAGCCAGCAAATTCAAATATCAAGCCATGTTTTTTGCCTGCGCTTTGATACATACGGTGTTTTTCCTGGTCTTTGCTCTTTCAAAAATATATCTGCTTATGACCGTAAACGTGGTAAGCATAATATTTTATATAGCGGGCGCTTACAAATGCGGCACGGACGACTTTGAAAAGCACGCCCTGAAATGGGTGGTGATGGTCTACGGGGAGATCACCTTCCACGCCGTTTTATGCACGATACATCTGGGGTACGACACGTATTTTTTTATATACGCCATGGTCGAGCTGGCGGTATCGGCATATATGCTGTTTTTTGCCTGCGGAAAAAAGATATTCAGCAAAATGATAATTATTTTTATGTGCCTGTCCCTGACCTCCCTTGCGGGCTGCCAGATATATTTCACTTTCAAGCCGCCCTTATATGAGTGGTTCTTCAAAAGGACTCTTTCCGACGGTGTCGTCAGCCTGATGCGGCTGATGAACATCGTTTTCGGCACTTTCACCACATTTGTGTTTATCGTAATGTTCATAATCGAGATAAATTCCCTTATACGGCAGTTAAACGGCGCGAACGACAAGCTCACCTATACCGCCATGCACGATTCGCTTACGGGACTGTACAACCGCCACAGTCTTAAGGATTTCTTTGAGGCTCTTGCCGAAAGCGGCAGCGAATACTGCGTTGCCCTGGGAGATATCGACAACTTCAAAAAGGTAAACGACACCTACGGTCACGACTGCGGCGACGCCGTTCTGATAAAGGTTTCGGACATCATCAAGGACAGCGTGAAGGAACGGGAGCTTGCCTGCCGCTGGGGAGGCGAGGAGATACTCATTATAATGCTGGGCAGCCACGATGAATGCCTTGACCGCATGGCTTCGATAAAAGAACGGATAAACTCCAGCATTGTCAAAGCCGACAGCAGCACCATTAACGTGACAATGACCTTCGGCTTTGCCGACTGCCACGAGGTGGAAAAAAACGGGAAAAACCTTATGGATTCAATAGTTATCCTTGTGGACGGCCGCCTTTACAAGGGCAAAAACAGCGGCAAGAACATTATCATCAGCGGAGAATCCGTACAGGCAGACTGCGGAGCTGTTCAGCGGTGAGCTGCCGGCAGTATGCCTGTACGTTAAATGCGGTGACCGATCCGAAAGATCAAACCGGAGCACCGACCAAAGGAGAGGAAAAATGGAACACAAAGGCACTGTAACTCTCACATCACGACGGCTTATTTTACGCAAATTCACTCTTGATGACGCTCCCGCCATGTTCGCCAACTGGGCAAACGACGAGGAGGTAACGCATTTTCTTACCTGGCAGCCCCACGGCGATACCGGCGTTACCGAAAACGTTATAAAGGGCTGGCTGGAAGAGTATAAAAGTCCCTGCTGCTACAATTGGACCATCGCTTTCAAGGAAACGCCCTCAGAGCCGATAGGTTCTATCGCCGTTGTCCATCCTATTGACGAAAGGCTGAAGATCGCCGTTGTAGGCTACTGCCTCAGCCGCAGACACTGGCGCAAGGGCATAATGACAGAGGCGCTGGGAACGGTGCGCGATTTTATGTTCGACGAGGTGGGAGTGAACAAAATAGCTTCCTGGCACGACCCGCGAAATCCCAACTCCGGAGAGGTCATGAAAAAGTGCGGCTTGAAATATGAGGGTACCGTAAGGCAGGCGGATATCAACAATACGGGCGTATGCGACCTGTGCATCTACGGTCTGCTGGCAGACGAACGGTCTTAAAAAAGGCGTCCGGCAGAAAACAGGCAGGGGACTCAAGGAAAAGACCGGCTAATATGAAGATTTGCGGCACATACAAGATAAAAAGCGATTTGATCGGCGCTGCCTTAAAGGATCAAGATAAAATATAAAGCGGTCTTGCCTCTTAATTTTACGGACAATATCGGGGAAAAGTCCTTGAACACCAAAAAGAACGGAGCGATAGATCATGACCTTTAATGAAATTCTCGTAAAGATCTACGATTATGTCTGGGGCGTTCCCCTGATAGTGCTGATCCTTTCGGCAGGACTGCTGCTGACGGCGCGGACGGGGTTTATACAGGTGCGCCATCTGCCCCGTGCGCTGCGGCTGCTTTTCAAGAACGAGAGCGACGACGGATCGGGAGAGGTAAAAGGCGAGGTGACGGGCTTTGCCTCCCTCTGCACCGCTCTTTCAGCCACGATCGGCACCGGAAATATCGTAGGCGTCGCAACGGCGGTGGGTATCGGCGCGGGAGGTCCCGGGGCGCTGTTCTGGATGATAGCCGCCGCATTTTTCGGCATGGCTACAAAGTATTCCGAGGGTTTCCTCGCCGTAAAGTACCGCAATATCGACAAGGACGGTCATGTATTGGGCGGCCCTTTCTATTACATTGAAAACGGAATGGGCAAGAAATGGAAATGGCTGGCAAAAGTCTTTGCGTTTTTCGGCGCGTGCGTGGGACTTATGGGAATAGGCACATTTTCCCAGGTAAACGGCATTTCCTCGGCTGTTACCGGCTTTTTCGACCCAAACGGCGAAAATACCGTTACCCTGTTCGGCATGAGCTATTCGGTTATTACGGTGATAACGGCGTTTGTACTTGCCATAGCTGCGGGACTGGTGATTATCGGAGGAATAAAGCGCATAAGCAAGGTTTCCGAGATCGTAGTGCCGTTTATGGCAGCGCTTTACGTGCTGTCGGTGGTAACTCTGCTTATCAGCAATATAACAAGACTGCCCTCCGCCGTAACCGAGATAATCCAAAGCGCGTTCGGCATACGCCCCATAGCGGGGGGAGCGTTGGGTTCTATGATGATATCCGTGAGAAACGGCGTCGCAAGAGGGATATTCTCAAATGAATCCGGTCTGGGTTCCGCTCCCATAGCGGCGGCTGCGGCGAAAACCAAGGAACCTGTAAGACAGGGACTTATCTCCATGACGGGTACGTTTATTGACACCATCGTCATCTGCACCATGACGGGACTTTCCATTGTAATGATGGGTTCGTGGAGGAACGAATCGCTTCAGGGCGTACAGATAACCACCGACGCCTTTGAAAAGGGACTTGATTTTCTCCCGAACGGCGCTGCGGGATTTATTCTGATGATATGTCTGGTTTTCTTCGCCTTTACCACGATCCTCGGCTGGAACTACTACGGAGAGCGCTGTCTTGAATATCTCAGCGGCAAAAACAAAAAAGCGGTGACGGTCTACCGCATACTTTATATCGCCGCAGTTTTTATAGGTCCGTATATGACCGTGTCGGCGGTATGGACAATCGCCGATATATTCAACGGTCTTATGGCTCTGCCCAATATCATTGCGCTGTTTGCGCTGAACGGGGTGATCGCCGGGGACACGGCGGATTATTTTAAGCGGCTCAAAAACGGAGAAATAAAGGAATAAGCGCAAAATATGCCGGACAGAAAAGAACGGACAAACAGGGCGAAGCAAAAGCCCCGCCGGTCTTAACAGAAAATTTACAAATAATTTCTCAAACCTCTTGAAAAAAGACGGATAATGTGATATAATTTGATTTATTGTGATCATAACATAGCACTACTGTCCGAGGTAATGTGATGGGCTGCTATGACATCATATTATTTCATGAAAGGAAGGTGCATACCAATGAGAGAAGGAATCCATCCCGAGTACAAGGAAACTACCATCACCTGCGCTTGCGGCAATGTGATAAAGACGCGCTCCACAAAGGAGAACATCAGAGTTGAAATATGCTCGAAGTGCCACCCCTTCTACACCGGCAAACAGAAGCTCGTTGATACGGGCGGACGTGTTGACCGTTTCAAGAAGCGTTTCGGTATGGACAAGTAATTATAGAAATTTGACATGAAGCCTGCGCAAAAACCTGCATATATGGATTTTGCGCGGGCAGAATGAACAAATTTCAATATCGATTACTGTAAAATCCCGTCTGCGTGTAACTGCGCAGGCGGGATTTTTTTATTTGATAACAGCGGCATTTTTTATTTGTCTTACAGTTACCGGCAGGATATTTACGCCGCCGGTAAAAATTTTTGAAAAAAATGAAACATTTTCGATCGCTGATGTATATTACTGACAGAAGATCAAATGAAAGGGGGAGCTTTCATGATACCCGATTATGAAGAAACCGTCCGCCGATACAAGGACACGGTTTACAGAATAGCCTTTGCGGGATGTTCCTGCCGTCAGGACGCAGAGGACGTGTTTCAGGACGTTTTTTTAAGCTGTACATCTGCAAAAAGGAATTTGACAGCGAAGAACATCTGCGGTCATGGCTGATACGCGTCACGCTGAACTGCTGCAAGTTGCTGCGCCGTTCGGCATGGTTCAGAAAAAGGACGGAACTCAGCAATGATATCCCTGCGGCGGAAAAGGCTGAAAACGAAACAGACGAAGCGGTCATCGCCGCCGTACGGGGACTGCCCGAAAAATACCGTGCAGTCGTGGAGATGTACTATTACGAGGAAATGTCCTGCAAGGAGATCGCAGAGGCTCTGAAAATGAATGAAGCCACTGTCCGCACACGGTTAAAGCGCGGGAGAGAACGGCTGAAAAATGAATTGGAGGTACTAAGCTATGAAAGATGAAATTATTAAAAAGGCTTTTGATCGGGTAAGACCATCGGAGGAGCTTGTGAGCAGCGTTCTGAATTTCAAGCAGGAAACAGTGCGCACAAAGAAAAAAATATCCGCAAGGCATATTATCGGCACTGCCGCCGCTGTCTGCGCTGTGCTTGCCTTCGGCGTTACCGCTGCGGCGGTGACGGGTCTTATCGACTTTAACGCGGTTTTCGGAATGTATGCTACGGTAAACGACAGCGAGCTTGGCGACGCTCTTTTCGGTACTGTTACGGATTTCAGCTACAAGGTTTCCGACGACGATTACCAAATAAGCATTAAGGGCGTGACAGGCACGGACGGGGATATTATTGCGGTCGCAGAGCTAACACGCAAGGACGGCACGCCCGTTGCCGACCATTTTGTAAATCCCCTTCCCGCCGATGAGATCGGTCTTGACAATTTCCGAAGCGGCATTCACACAACGGATTTCGAATTTTTTACGGGCGGATACGGCTCATATATCAACGAATCGGGGAATATTGAAATAGTCACCGAATTCAGCGGAAACAAAACCTCCGAAGCCAAAACGGTCACAGTTGACGGAACAAACTTTTATCCCCTCGACGCCTATAATGATTTTTTGAGAGAAAACAATGTTTATAATATGGATCATGAGAATTTTACGGGATATGTCAAAAGAGAATCGACTTATGAGAACATTATCCCCGCAGACGTTGACGACAGCGGCATTATCGTCCTTGAACTGGAGTGGGAGTATTCTTTCGTGTTCAGTCCCAGCGACAAAGCCAGACAGACAAAATTCTTAGACGATCCCGAGGAAAACTTTGTATTCTGTCAGGGGATCTTCGGAACTCACCCAAAGGAGGACGGAGGACGTTATTCGGGCGAGGACGATCTGCTGCTTGTCTATGAAAACAGTGCGGACGTGACCTATATCGAGGCAGGTTCAACAGGCGCAAGAGTTGATTTTGTCTATCCCGAAAATGAATATGAAAAAACCATAGAATACAGTGTACATGCGTTTTACAACAGCGATATATACATTATACTTAAAGACGGCAGACATATGAAAGCGTTAACCGAAAACGGCTCGGCAAGCCGCTCGGGAGATATGACCGAATGGAGTTACAAACTCGTATATGCGGACGAGGACTGGGGAGTCAAATATATAGACGCAGATGATATTTCCGCAATTTCAATAAACGGCACGGTTTACGAATTTGAATAACACAGGCAGGCTGTCACGGTAAGACTTGACAGCCTGTTTTGTGATTATGCAATAAATGTTTTTGGCTTTTTTTGTGATATCCCACAAATTTAAATGTTCCCCCTTGACAAAATAAAAAAAAGAGTTTATTATGGCGAAAGATATTGCCAAATTTTAAGACAGGAGAAAAGCTATGGACGCCCCGGATTACCGCACGATAAGCGGCAAAGCAAAGGAAAGCTTTACCGAAAGAAAATCGGAATTTATCGGATATATAACTCACGCCGAAACCGACGAGGAAGCAGTCGGCTTTATAAACTCCGTAAGAGCCGAACACCGCAAAGCAACGCACGTGGTCTATGCCTATATCCTGCGTAACGGTAACATCACCCGCTACAGCGACGACGGCGAACCCCAGGGAACGGCGGGCGTTCCCGTTTTCGAGGTGCTGCGCAAGGAGGGACTTACCGACGTGTGCTGCGCGGTGGTAAGATATTTCGGCGGAATACTGCTGGGAGGCGGCGGACTGGTGCGGGCATACTCCAAAAGCGCCAAGACCGCTGTGGACGCCGCCGAAATAAAGATAATGTGCTCCTGTTATCCCATTGAAATAACAGCGGACTACAGTCTTTACGGCAGGCTGCTGACCGTATTTCCCGAATTTGAGGCAAAGGTGACCGATACAGTCTTTTCGGACGGCGTTAAAATATCGCTGCTTTGCAAAACCGATAAGGCGGATGAGCTTGAAAAAAAGCTGACAGATATCGCTAACGGCAAGATAATTATGCAAAAGGGCGAAAAATCCTTTGAGAATTTTGCATGAATTTGTGCATATATACAAAAAGGTATTTCAAAAAAAGGTTTTTTGACGTTTTTTGAGTATATATTATATAACAGGAATTTTTTCATAGCGAAAGAGGGGTAACGGCAATGACTATCCGCGAACAGATCGAGATAACGGAGCTGGGTACGCTGTGCGAGGACGCCTGCGTATCGAAAAATTCGGGGCGCAGGGTGCGCGCAGAAGCCAAATGTCCCATCAGAACGGAATTCCAGCGCGACAGGGACAGGATACTGCACTCCAACGCTTTCCGCAGACTAAAGCACAAGACCCAGGTCTTTTTCGATCCCATAGGCGATCATTACAGAACGCGCCTTACCCATTCTCTGGAGGTCGCGCAGATCGCAAGGACGATATCCAGAGCGCTGCGGCTCAACGAGGATCTGACGGAAGCCATAGCCTTGGGTCACGACTTGGGACACACGCCTTTCGGGCATTCGGGAGAGGCTGTGCTCAACGAGGTGTGTTCAAGCGGCTTCAAGCATTATCTGCAAAGCGTGCGGGTCGTGGATTACATAGAAAAAAACGGCGCGGGACTGAACCTTACCTACGAGGTCAAAAACGGTATCGCCTGCCACACCAACAAGATAGCCGCCACCAAGGAGGGTTATGTGGTAAGGCTGGCGGATAAGATCGCCTACATCAATCACGATATCGACGACGCTGTAAGAGGCGGCGTTCTTACTGAGGATATGCTCCCCGAAAGTGCGGTAAGCGTACTCGGACGCACCAAAAGCCAGCGTATCACCACGCTTATAATGTCTATCGTCGGCAACGGATCGTCGGACATAAGAATGGACGACGACGTTAAAAAGGCTCACGACGAGCTTCGCCTGTTCATGTTCGACAACGTATACTGCAGCAGCACCGCCAAGGCTGAGGAATCAAAAGCAAAAATGCTTATTGAAAAGCTGTACAGGTATTATCTCAAGGATCCCGATAAAATGCCGGAGGAATACAAAAACCTTATGAACCGTTTTTCCAGAGAAAGAGCCGTATGCGACTATATTTCCGGAATGAGCGACGGCTATGCCATAAACCTGTACAACGAGCTTTTTATCCCCAAAGGCTGGCAGACGTTTTAAGGAGTAATTATGCCCTTACCCGAAGATTTTATTATGCAGCTAAAACAGAATAATCCCATAGAGAGCGTAATGTCCTCCTATGCTCAGCTAAAACGCAGCAGCAGGGATTATGTCTGTCTTTGCCCGTTTCATTCCGAAAAAACGCCATCCTGCCATGTAAATACGGGCAGACAGTTTTTCCACTGCTTCGGCTGCGGAGCGGGAGGCGACGTCATCACCTTTGTAATGAAAGCGGAAAATCTCGAATATATCGAGGCTGTCCGTTTCCTTGCCGCAAGGGCGGGGATGAGTATGCCGGAAGAGGCGAAAAACAACGATCTGTCCCGCCTTAAAGCAAGGATACTTGAAATAAACCGAATGGCTGCAAGATATTTCAACACCGTTCTGATGAAAGAAAAAAACGGAGAAAAGGGGCGGCTTTATTTCAAATCCCGCCGGCTTGAGGTCAAAACCATAACCAAATACGGTTTGGGCTACGCGCCCGATAGCTGGAGCAGCCTTACAGATCACCTGAAAGCAGGCGGCGTCAGCGAAGAAGAGCTTATAGCGGCAAATCTTGCAAGACAGGGAAAAAAGGGCGGCGTTTACGACAGCTTCCGCGACAGGGTGATGTTCCCGATAATCGATCTGCGGGGCAACGTTATCGCGTTCGGCGGCAGGATAATAGACGGGGATGGTCCGAAGTACCTTAATTCGTCGGACACTGCGGTCTTCAAAAAAAGCAGAAACCTTTTCTCTCTGAATTTCGCCAAACGCTCCGATGAACGCAGGCTGATACTTGCGGAGGGATATATGGACGTGATCGCGGTCAATCAAGCGGGTTTTGAAAACGTTGTGGCTACCCTCGGCACTGCCCTCACTCCCGAACAGGCGCGGCTGATGTCCCAGTACGCAGACGAGGTAATAATCGCCTACGATTCCGACGGAGCGGGTCAGAACGCCGCCTCGCGGGCGATAAATCTCCTGGGCGAGGCGGGAGTGCGAACCAAAATAATAAAAATGGAGGGGGCAAAGGATCCCGACGAATACATAAAAAAATTCGGCGCTGCAAGATTCGGGCGGCTGCTCGACAGCTCCGACGGGGCGGTAAGCTTTCGATTAAAAAAATGCGGCAGCGGTCTTGATCTCACAAGCGACGCCGACAGGGTGGAGTATCTCAAGCGCTGCGTGGATGTCTTGGCTCAGATAAACGCTCCCGTGGAAAGAAGCGTTTATATATCAAGGCTCGCAAAGGAGCAGGGAGTATCGAAGGAAGCCTTGGAGTCACAGGTAAATTCAGTTATCGGGAAAAAAATAAATTCCGAAAAAAAGAAAGGCTGGAACGAGATCCGCACATTTTCCGCCGTGCGGCGCGCCGATCCCGACGCCGCAGCATTTCCCGGAGAATACAAAGCCGAAAAAGGAATAATAGCTTACCTTTCCAAAAACCCCGACGAGCTTGATTTTCTGGCGGAAAAACTGCCTCCCGGCCTTTTTGTGACGCAGTTTAACAAAAAGGTCTACGAAAAGCTGCTTTTCGGCATGAAAGGCTCTGCGGATTTTAACATATTATCACTGCAAAGTGAATTTTCCGCTGACGAAATGGGCAAAATAACCGCAATATTGTCCGAAACAGACAATATCGAGTTGAACCGGAGCGCCGCGGAGGATTACATACGCATATTAAAGGAAAGACATGAAAAGGACAGCCGCGGAGATCTGCTTTCCGCAGGCTCGGACAGCGATTTTCTGGAATATACGAAAAAGCTGCGGAACAGCAAAAAATAATTCGCCGTACCTTAAACGATCCCTATCCCCGAAAGCTGTATTTTGGGAAAAACGGTATTACGGACAGCGAAAGAGAGGTTTAAATTATATGAATAACAGCGATAAAGCAATGGAAACACTTATGGAACAGGGCCGCACTCACGGCAGGCTCACCACTACGGAAATAAACGACGTAATGGAAAAGCTCGATCTCGACGTGGATCAGATAGATTCCTTTTACGATAGCTGCCAGAGCCTGAACATTGATATTATTGAGGACTTCGACGCGGAAAGCGAGCTGTCCATATCGGATATAGGTCTGGGCGACGATCTGGAAATGGCTTTGTCCACGGAGGGAATAATCGCCATTGACGACCCCGTTAAGATATATCTCAAGGAAATAGGCAGAGTTCCCCTGCTGACGCCGGAGGAGGAAATACAGCTTGCAGAGCGCATGGCAACGGGAGATGTAAGGGCAAAGCAGCGCCTGGCGGAGGCAAATCTCAGACTTGTGGTTTCCATCGCTAAAAGATACGTGGGCAGAGGAATGCAGTTTCTCGACCTCATACAGGAGGGAAATCTGGGTCTTATAAAGGCTGTGGAAAAATTCGACCACACCAAGGGTTTCAAATTCTCCACATATGCCACATGGTGGATAAGACAGGCAATAACAAGGGCGATAGCCGATCAGGCGCGGACAATACGCATACCCGTGCATATGGTGGAAACGATCACCAAGGTCAAAAAGGCGTCCAGCCAGCTTCTTCATAAGAACGGTCACGACGCGTCCCCCGAGGAGATCGCTGCGGAGCTTAATCTCCCTGTGGAAAGAGTAAGGGAGATAATGAGGATAGCACAGGATCCCGTTTCGCTTGAAACTCCCATAGGCGAGGAAGAGGACAGCCATTTGGGAGATTTCATACCCGACGACGACGCTCCCGCTCCCGCAGACGCCGCTTCGCTCATTCTTCTTAAGGAAAAGCTGGGAGAGGTGCTCTCCACGCTTACGGAACGGGAGGAAAAGGTCCTCAGGCTGCGGTTCGGTCTTGAGGACGGAAGATCCCGTACCCTTGAAGAGGTAGGCAAGGAGTTTGAGGTGACAAGGGAGCGTATACGGCAGATAGAGGCTAAGGCTCTCAGAAAGCTGCGCCACCCCAGCAGAAGCAAAAAGGTCAAGGATTTTCTGGATTAGCAGCCCGACTCTTTTTCTTAGAGCCTGTTCAGTATCTCGGCGTGTGCGGATTTTCAAGCATAATTTTGCCGAGA
>JAMPAO010000088.1 GCA_023667165.1 Ruminococcus sp.
TCAAATTTGCTTACTCTTCTTCGCAGATTTTAGCCTATGTGGACAAGTTCTAAGACTTTAAAGGCGGAACATCCCAAGCTGTATGAAAAATACGCAAATAAAATATCTTACCGCAGATTTTCGGTAAGAACAGTTTAACGGAGGTTTTCTATGAACACCGACAGCTTAAAATCAAAACTTAACGGCAAGATCCAAGAAATTTCTGTAAATGAAAGGAAGAGTTTTATGCAGGAAACATCGGTAGCAAGTTATGCTGCACTTAGCAACAACGCCCTTGACATTATCAAAAGCAACCTTAAAAATCAGCCGCTTTCTTTGCAGCTTTTCGACATAATCAAGTCGCCGTCGGGAGGCTCAACATCATTCACTATCCCAACTCTTTCGGGGGAAACTACGGAAAAATCCATTACGGGAATTATCCTTGATTACACAACTCCGAGAGCCTATTGGGACACTCCCGACCCCGTGGAGGGAACGCCGCCTGTCTGCTTCAGTGCGGACAGCCTTGTTTCCCATGAGGGCAAGGCTTGCAGTACTTGCCCTTTTAACGATTTCGGCTCAAAGGACGGAGAAACAAATGCCAAAGCCTGCAAAGAGAGCGTGGTTTTATTCTTGCTCCGCCCCGACAATATTATGCCCATTTTAGTGCGTGTGCCTGTTTCAAGCAAAATGCTTTTTCAGCGGTATATGACAAGGCTTATCGGGAAAATGATACCCGTTTCGGGAGTGGTCACAAAGATAACTCTGGAGAAAACCACCAACAAAACAGGTCAGCCCTATGCCTTGTATAATTTCGAGGCTGTGGAAACTTTGAGTGCGGAAGAGGCGGAAAACGCTCGTAAATTCGGAAAAAGTTTTATGGAACTGGTGAACGCTTCGGATGTTAATAATGAGCTTAGGAGGGCAAGCTGACTATGAAAAAAATTACGGACGGCGACCTTGAAAAAATAATTGGCAGCTCGGTTTACGGTTTCCGTATTGAGAAAGCCCGAAGAAAAAACAGTGATTCCGACTTCTACGGAATTGCCCTCGGAAAGAACGACCGAAATGTGTATGTGACTTGGCAATTTCATTTTGACGGTGATGAAATTTCCGCATATTGGGGGCATTATACAGAAAAGTATGAAACTGCTCTGCGTGACTTTTACAGCCGCGACTTTTCCGAGCGACCCAATACATACAAGGTAACAATTACCGAAATATCCAAAATGAACGTATTTGCCCGTGCATGCAGCCGTGAAGAGGCGGAGCAGATCGTTTCCGACAAATGGCGGAACAGCGAATATGTTCTTGATTCGGAAAGCTTCTGCAATGCGGAATTTACGGCGGTTGAGACGGACGAGGAGGGGTATGATGAAAGTTGAGGCGTATATCCACAGCCTTAAAGACAGGGCGACCGACCGCAATGTTTTGGGCGCAGCCGAGATCATTGAAAGTATCGGCGAAAATCTTTATCTTGCGGATTATCGGGGCGTCAGATGTACTGCCATTTTCAACTGCTTTGACGGGCATTATTATGTTGATGATGTGTATGGCATTGTAACCGAAAATTAGGGGCTGCATAAATATTCGGAACTGCCGTGGGCGGGCGGCAGTTCCTTTTTTTGATGTTTATTTAAACACTTGGAAAATCCGTTGCATATCTATTGCGAAAAGCCGCAAAATTTCCTTTTGCTCCTATTGCCGTGATATTCCGAAAATCCCATATAACCCCGGCAAATATCCGATATTATATCTCCTGGGAATGACAACAAGATTTACTTTCAGTTCCTTTAAGGATTGCTTAACCGTTCTGATTTTTCTTTCGGTTTTAAATATCCGATTCATTCTGTCGTCAAGTTCCCTGCGGTTCATATCCTCGCTGTCATTCAGCAGGGTAATGAGCTTGTTCTGCATTTTTCTTCGGCAGTTATTTTCGAGATAACCGCACACTTCGGGAAAACCGTAAAAATCTCCTGCCTGAAATTTCCGCATGATAAATTTCTTGATAAATTCTTCCGAATGGTTTGTATAATATTCCGTAAGTCCGATAATATCATCCGTTCCAAGCTCTTTTTTAACCTCGTTTATTTTCCTGTGCTCAAAAGATATTTCAAAGCGCAGAAGCCCGTAAGAATACCTTTTGTCGGCGATCTTTCTCTGCCGGATAAGATCGTACAGTTTGTCATATACCGTAAAACCGTAAAACTCCGGCTGATTTATCCTGAAACAGTATTTGTACAGTTCCGGGTCGTTATCAACATGCTTTTTTTCTTCTCTTTCGGTGTTTCTTTTTATTGAATTTCTGATTTGATTTATGTATACACCGCAGTGATCGGGAGTATCAAGCCTTATATCCGCAGTGCAGTCTATTCTTGTAACCTGAAAACGGTCTATCCCAAATTCACCACCCAAATAAATGCGCAGCTGTTCACAAAGCAGGTCTTTCAGAGCTTTTGTATCAAACCCCGGCAGAAGAAGCCTTGCATTATCCATAGGCGTGCTTACCTTATTCAGCAGTTTCCACGGATTAACTATCACCCTAAGATAGTGCGGATTGTGCGGATTTGTATACAGTCTTATCCGTATTCCCGAATCTCTTTTGGTATGCGCAAGGTAGTATTTTTCCTTTTTGATATATTCGGAAATCGGCTTCAGCCTCTTTTTAAGCAGATGATAATCCGCTTTGTTCAGACGAGATACCATTATCTCAAATGTGTGTATTCCGTAAACATTCATTTTTTTCACGCTCCGGTTATAAAATTTATCGCAATGTTACCGTCATATAAAAAAATATTAAATAACATAAATATAGATAATATTAACCGTTTACAGTTATTATACAAATCCCTCATTGAATTATGGTGATTAGTATAACGTAATAATCATATCGTTTGTATTCAATACAATTCAAGAAATAATATATTATAAAAACGTCATAACATTACCCACATAATAATACATATATAAGGAATTTTGAGGAATAGTTTATAAAAATGACGGGAATTTTGTGAAAACACCTCTTGACATAAGAGGAATTTTGTGATAAACTAACTTTAGGAGTGATGATTATGGAACTGCTCAAAAGAAAAATTGACATAAAACTTGCAGAATGGAAAAAGTCCCCCAAAAGACTGCCCCTTATTGTAAAAGGCGCACGTCAGATAGGCAAAACCGAATCAATACGCCTGTTCGGGAGGAACAATTACAAAAGCGTAATAGAAATTAATTTCATACTGCAAAAACAATATAAAAACATTTTTGACGACGGCTTTGACGTTGATACCATACTCCGTAATATCTCCCTGATAAATCCCGATTTTGAATTTGTTCCCTATGAGACCCTTATTTTCTTTGACGAGCTTCAGGGCTGCCCCAACTGCGCCACAAGCCTTAAATCATTCAAGCAGGACGGCAGATATGACGTTATCTGTTCCGGGTCGCTTATGGGAATAAATTACAATGAGATAGAATCCAACAGCGTGGGATATAAGGAAGACTATGAGATGTATTCAATGGATTTCGAGGAATTTCTCTGGGCAAAAGGCTATACTTCCGCCCAAATTGAGGATATGTTCGATTATATGGTAAACGTCAGACCTTTGCCGGAAACGGCGATGAAAGCAATGACGGAAAATTTCCGGGAATATATGTTGCTCGGGGGCATGCCTGCAATTGTAAATATGTTCGTTAAAAATAAAAATTACAGCGGAACCCTTAAACTTCAGCGGCAGCTGCTCCTTGATTACGAGGAGGACATAACCAAGTATGCGGGCGGGCTTGACAAGGGAAAAATACTGAATGTTTACAGAAAAATTCCCGTATTTCTCGGCAAGGACAATAAAAAATTCCAAATATCCAAGGTGGAGGCGAACGCCCGAAACCGTGAATATGTGGGGACGGTGGACTGGCTTTCTTCTGCGGGAATTATAAATATATGCTATTGTATGGAAAGCCCGGAACTGCCGCTGAAAGGCAATTACAATCCCGATAATTTCAAGATATATTTCGGCGATACGGGGCTGCTTATCGGTTCGTTGGACGAAGAGGCGCAGGAGGATCTGCGGTATAACAAAAATTTTAACACCTACAAGGGAGCTGTGTATGAAAATGTAATTGCCGAGACCCTTGTAAAACAGGGCTATCCCCTGTACTTTTACAGAAATGAAAAATCCACCGTAGAAATGGACTTTTTCGTAAGGGATGCTCATTCCCTTATACCCGTAGAGGTCAAAGCCTCCGACGGTGCGACCGCCTCTCTCAATAATCTGATAACCCGCGAAAAATACGGCGACATTTGTTACGGTATGAAATTCTGCGGAAACAATATTGGTTGGAACGGAAAATTTTATACCTTTCCTTATTTCCTTGCTTTTTTGCTTAAAAGATTTTTGCGGGAGAAACCCGATACAGAAAATATATAAACACATTCCCGGTATTCTGTTATATGTGCAGAATACCGGGATTTTGCGTTTATATGAAAAACAGCAGCCAATTACAAGGACTGCTGTTATTATTTTCCCCCGGTAGGTATCGGGGGTATGTAGGTTTTGCCGTCAGGCTCTGCTGCAACGGCCTTTTTGATTTTCTCGGTACACAGACCCGAAAAAACTTCCGAAATTTTTTTCACTGTTGCATTCGGATCATTGCTGTCATGGAAGCGAATGTTCAAACGCATGGAATCCATATTGATCCCTCCCAATAAATATAATGCCGGGGGCTGCCGAATTATTCCTCGCTTTTTGATGATTTCTGCCGCTCCCGTTATTCGTGTATAGAATATATGTTTTGATTTTAGTGGGATACAGTTCTACACACTAATTAGTATGTTGGGGGTGCGATAATTTTTTAGCATCAATATCTCGCAGGATGTTTTGCAAAATTTTTTTAACAGAAATATCTTATATAAGTACTCATATTATTAAATAAAATGTTTATTTTAAGAAAATATTGTTATTTTGTCGCCAAATATCATTGGTTGATAGTGTCGGTTTGTTGTTATTATATTTAACAATAATGGTTGAAAAATTAATAAATATATGTATATAATGAGAAGCAGCAAGGAGGAGTTATTATGGGTAAGTTAAAAATTGTTATTGGATATAACAACTCAATTTTTCAAAACGAAAAGAAAGCAATACAAACTATTCATAATTCGCTTCTTGAAGAAATTCCCCAAAGAGGTTCACATTCGGCTGATGAATTGACATACCATGTCAATGTTATACTTAATGCCCCAGATGAACCCAATATCCTAAAAGAGATAGACCTCTATGTGAATTTGCGTAAATGCTCGGATAATACCGGTATGCAAGGCAGCATATACAGCGTAAGCTCAACAATAAACAACTTTTGCAATGCTAAGGGCAACGTACATATAATTGACTCCAATGTTACCGGCGAGATAAGTATGGAGTATAAAAATAATTGCTATTACGGGATTATTAGCGGAAAAAGCGTGTGCGGCGGTTTTACTCCCATTTTTACATGTATATCCGATTTGCGCAGCAGCGATAACAATTACTCTGTTCATTTGGAATGTACCTTTGCAAGCGTTATTACCGAACTATGTTCCGACCATAATATTTACGAAAGACTTACAGCCTTATGCACACATAATACTCTGCCTTACGGAAAATACATAGCGGGCTGGAAAAGAATAGGCAAATATTACAGATATATAAGCACCCAGACTCGGTCATCTATAGATATTTCCAAAGAGAAAGGATTATCTGCGGAAGATGTTAATTCAATACTTAAATATATAGACAATGATATGTGCCTGCCTGTATTTTTTCATTCGCTCCGTTCACTTACATTCAGATTTTTAAAACCTGTTTGCCATGCTGCCCTTAATATTAACTGCAATCAAAGGTCAAAAGACGATGTAATAGAGTATGTTTCATCAATAGTAAACTGTTTCGGCAGCCCTAACGTTAAAGTGGGATGTGATCCCGTTGATTTTGCGCTTAACCGAAAATTTAAAATAACAAAGTTTATGCCTAAAATACCGGATACAAACGGCAAATACGAATTGAAAACTGACAGCCGGCTGTTCAAAGACTTTCCTGTGTTTCTTTTCGGAGAATACAGAAAAAAGGATATTTACAATCCCGATCCTCCTATTACCCCGATAAAGACCAAAATTCCCAAAGGCAACCTAAAAGCTATGCTTAATTCCGATATTTCATATATCTTTTTAAATGCCGGCAATGATGACGATAATATCATGAATTTTAACTTTTATTCCGAACCTATGCAGCTTGACGAAAATATACTGTTCGGTCTGCGGCGTTTGATTCGGGAATATATTGTTTATCTGGAGGACAGTATAAACTGTACACTGGTCATTTCCCACAAAAATAAAAAACTTATAAGTTTGCACGAGGAAATATTTTATGAAATCAAGTATGACGCATTTGAAGAATTTTTGCTACAATTAGAAAATTCTATCAAAGATATAGCGGAAATCAGTCCCGATGATTATGCTGTATTATGCCGTCGTATAAGATACATTAATGTAATATTGTTTTACAACCAAGTTAAATACAGTTCGGAAAACTGCGATGAATCAAATTCAAATGGTTTTGATATGGGAAAATTCAGAAAACTTTTTAATACATTTAAAAATGATATTTTAGATAAAGATGATGCAAATGAATATCTATCGATGAACAAGTGCTTGGAAACAACAAAAATTTTATCATCTTATTTCAAATGGGTGGAAACTGAAGAAAACGAATTTGAAAAAATCATTCCGACAAAAATACCTCCCAAAGAACTGAAAAAGATTCTGAAAGGCAAACTAAAGGAATATAAAAACAGATACCGTGAGCGTTTAATAGCACAATTCGCAGACAGTATGCAGTATAACACTGCCATTTTCGGAAAAAGCCTTGACTATGCCAAAGAAACCATGACTGCCCATAAACAGGAATGCGGAAAGACAACGCTCAGATACTGTACAAGCCTGTTGGCAGCTGCGCATGGCTTTATGTCTTTTCTTCATGAAAAATACGGTATTTCGGAGGATATTTGCAATAGCATTCTGAAACGTGTTGAGGATTTATATAAAGAGCTTTCATACAGCAGTGAGCTAAAAGAACCCGACCCGGAACTGAAAGTACAGCTGTTTCGTAATTTTCTTGAGGATTGCCGCAGATATTCTGCCGATGCTGTCGGAGTAAAGGATGGCTGGAACCCGATATATACCGAAGATGACGTCGGCTGCATTATGATGAACGGTAAAGATGGCAGTATACAGCCTATTGGTTGGTATAACATGAGTGAGTCCGAGTTTGTGTTTATTAAAAAAGGTAAAAATTCACCGGTTGAGGTTGCTTTTAAAAAATACTTGGAGAAACGGCAATATAACTCTAACTTTGTATGGTCTACTTTTGTCAGCGACAAACTTTACCATAATGATATAGCAAAGGGAAGAATTGTGCCAAAGCAAGAGTGTCACCGTTATGACTTCAGGCAAACCATAGGAGGAAAGCAATACACTGTTTACCGTATGAACGGCTAAATAATTTTGGACAAATAGGGACTTGCCAAATCCCCTGCAATATGTTATAATAACATTATGAGGTGATAACATGAACATAGCCGCATACTGCCGTGTTTCCACAGATAAAAGCGATCAGCTCAACAGCCTTGAAACACAAAAAAAATTCTTTACCGAGTTTACGAAAAAAAACGGACATAATCTTGTCAAGCTGTATGCCGACGAGGGAATTTCGGGAACAAAAGTCAAGAACCGCAAGGAATTTCAGCAGCTTATGAGAGATGCCAAGCAAGGCATGTTTGAAATGGTGGTAGTTAAGGATATTTCCCGATTTGCCCGCAATACAGTAGACTTTCTCCAAAGTATACGCACTCTTAAGGAGCTTGACATTGAAACGGTTTTTCTTACTTCAAATCAAAAAGTTCTGGGAAGCTCGGAATTTGTGCTGACAATATTTGCCGCCCTTGCACAGGAGGAATCGGCAAACACTTCCAAGCGCGTAAAATTCGGCAAACAGATGAACGCCAAAAAGGGACGTGTGCCTAATCTGGTTTTCGGCTATGATAAAATACCGGGCGATTATTTTAATATGACCGTCAACGAACGTGAAGCGGAAACAGTTCGCCTGATATATTCCATGTACCTTAACGAGGGGTGCGGTGCGTCAAAAATAGCCGCTGCTCTTAATGAAAGAAATATCAAGACAAAGCGGGGCAATAAATGGACGCAGAACGCTGTCTGCCGCATTCTCACCAATCCCGTATATACAGGCAAAATTATAAACGGCAAGGAAGAGGTAAAGGATTTTCTCACAGGCGAACGTATTTCCAAGGAGCGTTCGGAGTGGATAACAGCCGACCGTCCGGAACTTCGTATCATTTCCGATGATGATTTTGAGTCGGCGGAAAATCTTCTTAAAAGCCGTCACGACGCTTTCCATATAACTCACGAACGTCAGAGCAATCGTTATCTTTACAGCACGATAATCCGCTGTGCAGAATGCGGATATTCGTTCAGGCGTTCGGTATACCGAGGGCAGGCAAGGTGGGTATGCAGCGGCAGGAATGCTAACGGCACAGGCAGCTGCTCCAATAAAACAATAATTCGTGAAGATGATCTGACCCACGATCTTCACATTTATTTTTCGGGACTTTTATCCGACCGTAAAAGCTTTGTTGACAGCATTGTTTCCCGTTTCAGCGCAATGTACAAAGAAAAAAATATAAGCAGCGAGAGTTACAGCGAGCTTGCGAAAAAATGCAAAAAACTGGAAAATACTTCACAGAAATATATGGATATGTATGTAGACGAGCTTATCACCAGAGAAAAGCTGAACGAAAAAGTCGGAGCCGTCAACCGTGAGATCGAACAGCTCCGAAATGAAATGAAGCTGCTTGAAATAAATATGACCAAAAGCGACAGACTGGAAGAAATAATCAACGAAACGCTGAAATCTATGGAGGACATCACGGACATGAGCGGAATGACCAATGCTCAGCTGAAGAGAATAGTGGATAAGATACTTGTGAGCGCAGACGGCGGCATAGACGTATATCTGCGTATTACAGAGGATTTGGGGCTTGATAACGATTTTCCTGTTTGTTACGACCGTACATAAAGACATAACCGAAAAGCTGCCGAAAATAAGTCCGTCCCTCTACCCGCAGGTAAAAGAGATCCTTGAGATCAATAAAAAAGAGCGGCATATCAGAGGCGGCATGGCAACAAAACAAAAATATGAAGAAAAGCACAAAAAAAATGACATATAAAAATAAAAACCGCCGTTCATGCCGGCAAGCATGAACGGCGGTTTTTATTAGTATCAGATCTGTTTATTTATATAAACAGCGCCACCGCCGCGATAGAAACATACTGCATTATAAAATAGAGAACGATAAACAGTATCATAAGTCCCGCCGACGTACCGCCCGAGGCTCGGAGGAGCATCGAGCAGTTAAGTCCCATTTGTTCTGCCTCGGCTTTGATTTTTGCACTTTTTGACAAAATATGACGGTAATAAAAATAATTTGCAAAGCCTGCGCATACAAACAATACGACCCAACTCAAAATGTTAGATAAATTATATGCGATCCCCGCAAATCCGGAATACAGATCAAGCTCAGATATGCGTTCCGCCGCCTCGCTCAAAAACGGATATGCCTGTATCATCATTTCCTTTACCCTGCTGTCCTCAAGCATCATCTGCATGGAAGCAGCCGCGGAGGGGATATTTATTATTGTCTTGAGTATCAGCACAAGAAGAGCAAGCAAGGGCATCCTGCGGTTCGCAAAATATATTTCCGGAAACAGCATTGCGGGGATATTAAGGCTAAGCTTAAATCCGGTGAGCTTCATCGTACGGAACTTCGGCAGATAATAATGTGTGTTAGTTCCCACAAAATCACCGATATCCTTAAGCGTTACACCCTCTCCGTAATCCTCGTCGGGATTGAATCCGCAAAGAGGATCGGTGTAATTTATCATATAAGGATAAAGATTTTCCATAGTCTGCTTCTGACCGCTGCCGGAAAAGCCTTCCTTGTCTTCGTTCATGGAAAAAACGTCTTTCGGCTCGTTGATACCGTTTTCTCTTTTGTAATATTCGGTGGGAGTACCGCATTTATCGCAGTAAAGCTGCTCCTTACCCAAGGTATTCCCGCATTTTGAGCATTTTACGGCGTCGGCAGCCGCAGAATTTGCCGATCTCCAACTGATCTTCTTCTCATGGAGCTCGTCGTTTATACATCTGCCCTCTTTCAAATAGCACTGTCTATGGTAAGGCGTGCCGCATTCGGGGCATACAACAATATCATCGTCCGCGGTGAATTTTTCGCCGCAGGAGCCGCACTCATAACCTGTATAATCAAACAAAATATGATCCTCCCGTTCAAAAGGAAATGTTCTTTATATAATAGTATATCACATATTTTTCCAAAAAACAAGAGGATTTTACACTTTCATCTTATTTACACAATTTTTTCTTTTAACCTTAAAGAAAAGCGATGTAAATCTTTTTATTTTCATAATAATTTTCCTTTCACCATGTTGGCGGAAGACCTAATCTATATTCGCTGTCTTCATTTTCATAAATAGTCAGTGAAGTTATTCCAACTTGTTCCTCGTCTTTGTCATAAACAGTGTATAAGTTAATGTAAAGCTTATAAGTTCTTTTGGCATCAGTTTTTATATTTTTTATTGACGGACCATAGTGTCTTTTTACTAACTTTCCCTCGTCATAATCCACACTGGAACTGCTGGTAATATGATCGTCATACGATATAATATTTCCTTTAACAAATTCAAATGCCTCATCAATTTGTTCATCAAAATCAACTTTGTTTTTTACCTTGCTGCAAAACAATTCTTTCAACGTTTCGGAATCTTTATTTATAAAACAGTCAATAACTTTTAAAGCACATTCATCT
>JAMPAO010000089.1 GCA_023667165.1 Ruminococcus sp.
TGCCAGAACACATGAAATGATTTTTTTGTAACTCATTTTACTTCACCGATCCTTTATAATGTATGTAAATCCAACCGAGAGACAATATATATATTTAATAATGTCATAAAAAACCGGATATTTCAAGGCATTTTTGCAGAACGGCAGAAAAAACTACATAAACTGCAAAAATAAAGATAAATTAAATACATTTTATTACTAAATAAACCTAAAACGTTACATTAAATGAGAATATATTTATATGCTCAATTGCTCAATAACTGCGTTTGCGAAAAAAAATCAGCCCGCATTTCTGCGGGCTTTGATATTACAGTATACTTGCTATAGTTGATTTGCATTTACACTGATGAAAGCGTCAAGAACGCTGTCACACGGCTGTTCCTCACTGTTGCGTATGACCTTGTAGTAAATGCTGCTTACAGGTTTCAAGCTTTTTTTCAATAAAAACTGTTCAAGAGACGACCTTACCGAACCTATTTCGGAATATAAACCGTAATGACGAACAGACACGGCATTGACCAGCTTAAAGACAGGCTTGTAAATATACTGCTCGCTGCTTTCAAATGCCTTGTTTACTGGGATAAGTATCTCAATATCCGCAATGCACTTGTTTTTTTCGCAAAAGGTTTCCGTTACGGTAAAAAGCAAATTTTCCGTTACGGTAAATCCAAGTGCGTCAACATTTTTTTCGGCAAACCTTAAAATATCTTTCAGTCTGTTCACATCAACTCTTGCCCTGTATGACAATACGTTTCTGACCTCAATATACTGCTGCTCCAAATAGTCCATTACCGATTACTCTCCAAAGATAAGATAGAAGACATAGTACCAGCAATCCATGATCTTACCGCTCCTTTCCTTGATTTTTACAATTATAGGATAGCACATTGCACAAACTATAACAACATATTTTGGTTGAATGGTATAAAAAATGACATAAACCGCATAATTGTATTGAAAATATAATCAAAATATGGTATAATTATTAAGGAAACGCCGATTAAATAGTTTTTTCAATCGGCATATTTTACAAACCTTTATATCAAGCGGTATTTTCCCCGCCTACGGCGGGGAAAATACCCTAAATCAGCACTTCCTTAAAAAATGCCAAGAAAGGATATTCGCTTAAAATGAAAATTGCAATATGCGACGATGAAAGCTATTGGAGAGAAAATCTTTCGATCCTGCTTGAGAAATACGGAAAGAAAAGACATATAGATATAGTTTCGGATTATTTTTCAAACGGAGCTTCTTTATTGGAAAGCTCAAAGGAGTTTGACATAGTTTTTATGGATTATCAGATGAGTGATATAAACGGTATAGAGACCGTCAGAAAAATCAGACAGAAAAACAAGAAGTGCGCCGTAATTTTTGTAAGCGCATTCCCCGCTGTTGCTCTTGATACTTTTGCTCTGAATACCTTTCGTTTTCTCGCAAAACCTATCGACAGCGAGAAACTTTTCGATTCATTGGATGACTATTTGCGCTATGAGAATGAAAATTACATTTATTTTAATACTCATAACGGACTTATTAAGATCAGAGAAGCGGATATACTTTACTGTGAATCAAGCGGCAGGCATACTATAGTACATACTCCCGATAAAGACTATACCTTTTCGCTGATCCTTAAGGAAATTGAAAAACAGCTTTCACGAGAAAAATTTATCAGGTGCCATAAGGCATATATCGTTGCATTTGCTCACATAAAATCATTTGACAACACCTCCGTGATCTTGGATAATAATGCGTCCGTATACATCGGGCGAACATATTTGTCTGATTTCAAAACAGTATTCCAGAACTACATTATAAGCAACAATTTAAGGAGAATTTAGATGAACGTTACATCGTTTGTATTGTCTGCTTTATCGGACAGCACTCTGCTTTTTGCGCAGATTCTGTTGCTTTCGGCAATAACGTGCAGGCGTCCGGTAAAGTCAAGAAGCATTGTTTCCTGTGCAGTTATTATTCTTACGGATTTTCTGTTTGAATTAAGTTTTTTCAGGTCTTTTGCTCTGTTCCAATGGAGCGCAGTCTTTCTGAACAGCATAAAGGTATGCGCACTTACATTATACTCATTAAAAACATACCGCCTCTGTCATTTTCTTATCTCATTGACAATGCAGTTTACCTGTTCCGTATTAAGCGCAGGAATAGCCCCTGTGCTGCCTTTTAACTGCAATTCATTATCGACGCATACGATCACACTGTTTACCGTAAGATTTATAATGCTGGCAAGCTCTCTTACGATCTGCAAACGACGTGACACTTTCACCGTAAAGGATAGAAGCGAGATCATTCCAAACCATATTTACATTCTGATACTTATCGTTCTTTTCATAGAAAACGGGTTGATACGCGACTTGAACCATACTACGGTAAATGTTGAGCTGAAGATGTCAATTGCCGAATATCTTGTTATGATACTTATTATTTTTACGTCCGCATTGATAATATCTCTTGCTGTCAATGCAGCGGGGAAAAATTACTATCTGATGATAAATACAGTTCTTGAACGGCAAAATAAGATACAGCTTGCGCATTATGAAAAAGTGGAACAGTTTAATTCGGAAATAAGACGATTCCGTCACGATTATTTCAACCATATGAACTGCATTGCCAATATGATAGAGGTCGGAAAAAACGACGAAACACTAACGTATATAAAAAATATGTCCGGCATACTCCCTGCCGAAAAGTTTCTGATCAAAACAGGAAATTACATAGCAGACGCAGTTTTAAGCGATAAGCAGGACGAGGCCGCAAAGCATAACGCCCAAATCGTATTTGACGGAATAATACCCCAAGAAATAAACAGTACCGATCTGTGTATCATACTTTCAAATGCTCTTGATAACGCTGTGGAAGCCTGCGGTAAAATCCCCGACAGAAAAACCATCTCGGTTTACGGAAATTATCAGCAGGGTTGTGTTGTGCTTATAATAAAAAATCCCACCGCTGTAGATTGGGATATATCTCAGGGACTTCCTCCCACGTCCAAGGGAGATGATAAAAATCACGGCTGGGGTCTTTTGAATATACAGCGGGCAGTAAAAAAGTATGATGGCAATATGAATATTTCGGTTTCCGATAATACGTTCATTTTAAGTATTTCTTTTAATCCGAAGATCGGTAAATCATAGTCCTTCCTGCGCTTTCTTTGAGAATACATTCAACTTAACCCATAAGAAAACGGCAGCCCCACACCGGAGCCGCCGTTCCCTTTTTCGGTTATATGCTTACATCGTCCCTCCCAAGATCGGGTTCATCATCACCCTGCACAGGCTTGTACCCCTGCGCTTCGATATTGTCGAACCAATTATCGGCAAAGGAAAGAACATCGTTTACCTGTTTCATCACTTCGGGAGTGGGGTTGTCAACATCAAACCGCTCATACTTTCCGAGACCGCTGTTTTCATAGCTTACGGGTATCGCCCTTTTGTTTTCGTAATCTATCCTGAAATCAATGCGGGGGTCGCACATCAGATCGCCGTTCTGAACATAATTTTGCTCCATTATAAGAATATCCTCCTGCATTTCCACGGCAAGCGGCATAAACGCATCACAGTCTGTCCGATATTTGCGGTATGTAACGTCACCCGTCATAATATCGGGAAACATTTCCGCAAGCCGCTCAAAAATATCTTTCTGCGCAGTATCGTCCGTAAGCTCAAATTCCGTGAGCTTGATATGGACTTCTTCAAGCTCTTCAAGAGCCGCACGGAGTTCGCCCTCTCTTGCAAAAGGCTTTTCAACATCAGCCTTCATCTGCTCAAGTTCAGACTTTTTCTGCTCTGCTTTCGCCGTGAGATTATAGGCGGTGGTCTGAATACACGCAATTGCGTCATCAAGTTTCCTGATATTCGCCGCAGTGTAGTTGGGAACAATGTCGCAATAGTGGTGCTTTTCGCCTTTTAAACAAGCCTGATACTTCTTTGAGAAATCGTTGTACATAACAGAAAGCTCCATACCTCTGTACTCTCCTATTCTCACCTCTTTGCCCTCTGCCATTTTTGCCATATTAACGACAACAGCATTTTTGAGAGCGTCTCCTGCCTCCGAAAGACAGGTATAGACAGTATCTCCGAGTTTAAGCGGATACATCTCGTTACCGTCCTTGTCAGAAATTTTTTCGCTCTCATTTGCTTTTTTCAGGTCGTCTGCGTAGTGCTTTGCGTAAAGCTCGTTCTGCCTTATCTCATTGGGGTATTTAACCCTGATATTGTCCTGCAGTTCATAGAGATTTTCGTTATAACGGTTCTTTTCCGATTTAATGTCTCTGATAAGCGTCTGAAGCTCCATCTCCCTTTTAATGAGGGGATTTCCCGCACATAAGCTCTTGACCTCGGCGTAATCAAGCGCCTGTTCGTCCACGTCCGAGCAGACCCTTTCCGGGGTTTTGGAAGTCATTACCTGACTTATAAATTTCTGCTTATTCTCCAGAATCTGATAAAGATATGCGTCAAATGATTTGTCGGTAACGTAACGGAAGATGTCAACAACAGGGTTTTCATTGCCCTGACGCGCTATACGTCCGTCTCGCTGCTGCATATCGGAGGGGCGCAGCGGGCAGTCCAGGTGGTGCAGGGCAATAAGTTTTTCCTGCACGTTCATACCCGCTCCGCATTTTGCGGTAGAGCCTAACAGCACACGAACCTCGCCCCTGTTCATCTGCCCGAATAATCCCTGTTTCTTTTCTGCCGTGTCATAATCGTGGATAAATGCAATTTCCTTTTCGGGAATGCCTTTGGCTATGAGCTTGTCCTTAATATCGTCATAGACGTTAAAGGTCTTGGGCGGCATATCCTCCACGGGTGATATATACAGCTTTTCAAGCAATCCGGGAGAATCTTCTTCAACGAATTTTCCTCCCATAAATACCGCCGCACGGGATTCAATAGTCTTTCCGTCCTCGGCAGGGACTCGGAACACGGCAATATCTCCTGTCTGCAATTTATCTTCGGGACTGTCGGCGGCTGCCTTGTCAACGTATGCTTTCACATCGTCAAAGGTTTCCGCGGCTTTCTTTGTTCCGGATTTTCCCAAACCTATTTTACGTCTGATACATTCAAACTCTCCCTCCTCTTTCGGGCGGTAGATCTCAAATCTGTCCTGCCTGTCTGCCTGCTTGGGCGTTGACATATCGCAGAAAATAAGCTGCGTACTGCGCTTCTCCGAGGTCTTTTCCCAAATATCAAAAACATTGTTTATGCACAGATTTACCTTTGACTTGGGTTCATCGGGACAGCCGGGTATCATAAGCCGCTGGTCAAGCCCGATTTTACGTCCGTCATTGGTAATGACGAGCATATTGTCCTCTTTCGGATCAACAAAACCGTCACGGATTTTTGTAGCTCTCTTGGAAAGAGATTTTATTAGCCTTTTCTGTATTTTTGACGGCTCTGCCACTATATCGTGTACCTTTGTTTCCGGCTTTTCAATATCAAGAGTGTCTGCTGTGCGTATATCCGCACATTCCTTGAACATTCCCATAAGCTCGGGCAGATTGGTAAACTGCGCAAATCGTGTTTTAAGCTGATACTTGCCGTCCGATTCCGGTTTGAGTTCGTAATCCGTAACCACATTTCCGAAGTCGGCAGCCCACTCGTCAAAATGATCGATACCGCATTCCCGGAGCAAATCGCTCTGCAAATATCTCATCATTGTGTAAAGCTCCGTCATGCTGTTGGAAATAGGCGTTCCCGATGCGGCTACTATCCCCTTGCCGCCGGTGATCTCATCAAAATAACGGGTTTTCATAAGAAACTCCGCCGCCTTAGCCGAGCCTGTCACGGTGATACCTGCCACGTTCGACATCTTGGTTGCCGTGCCGAGGTTCTTGTACATATGGCACTCGTCCACGAAAAGTTTATCAAAGCCCATCTGCTCAAAGTCTATGTAGCTGTCCTTTGCGATCTTGTCATTGTCTTTGAGCTTCTTCTCATATTTGGCAATGGTCCTTTCAATTTCCTTAACGGAAAAGCTCTTTTTACCGTCTATGCTTTGCGCCGCTTCAAGCTCCGTTCGCAGACTTGCTATTTCGGCTTCCATATAGCCTTTCAGCCTGTCGGGTGAAATTCCCATACGGTCAAACTGCGAATGTCCCACAATTACTGCGTCCCATTCGCCCGTTGCAATACGGGCAAAAAGCTGCTTGCGGTTTTTAGGTTCAAAATCCTTTTTTGTTGCCACAAGAATATTTGCGGCAGGATAGAGCTTTCTGAAATCCCTGCCAAACTGCTCGGTGAGAGAATTGGGTACTGCAAACAAAGATTTGCTGTGAAGTCCCAGACGTTTTCCCTCCATTGCTACGGTGATCATTTCAAACGTCTTGCCCCCGCCCACTGCGTGAGCAAGCAGTGTATTGCCGCCGTATAACGCCCTTGCCACGGCATTTTTCTGATGTTCTTTCAAAGTAATATCCGTGTTCATACCGATAAATGAAAGGTGCGAACCGTCATACTCACGGTGACGGATAGAATTGAATATCTCATTGTACCTTTCAACCAGATCGGCACGTCTGTCGGGGTCTTTGAATATCCAGTCAAGCCATTCATTTTCAATGCGCCTTACACAAGTCTGAACAGCCTTGGTCTCCTCACGGTTTGTGACCTTTATGTAATTGCCCTTGCTGTCCCGCATTTCGTTTCCCTGTTCATCAAGCTTTATGTCCTTGACGGTCAAGTCCTCGTGATTAAGAATGCCCTCCAAAATATCATAAGCATTTTTACGCCTTGTTCCGAAATCGTGAGTAGATGTGTAACCCGTCTTATCGCTTTTTGCCATTCCCTCGATCTTCCATCGTCCGGAAGCCTTGCTGTAATGGACTTCAATATTGCTTCTCCAGCCGGGATTGAATTTTGCCTTGATAAACTGCTCAACATATTTCGGAGCGACCCAGTGAGAACCGAGTTTTACCGTAATGTCCTTTGCCTCTATCTTCTTAGGCATAGCAGCTTCAAGTGCTTCCCTGTGCTTGGAAACGTCCATACCTTCGGGAGCGTAGTTTAGCTCACGGAGCTTTGTGCGAATATTTCCGGTTAAATATTCGTCTGCCGTAACATACTCCTCTTCCTGCTGCGGAAGTCTGAAAATCTGACCTTCAAGCTCCCGTATAAGCTCGTCCTTACCGTGTCCGCAAAGTTCCGTCATATAGTCAAAATCCACTTTTGCCTTTTCCGCCACAGACAGTATGAGCGCTTCCTCCGCCGTATCAACGTGTGTAACGAGCATATTCGGCTTTACGGTGTCGTGACTGAAAACAGCCGCTTTTGTGTAGTTACCCTCCTTGTCCTTTTCTTCAAGCGCCGTAAGCAGGTTATATCCGTCATCGCCTTTGAGAATACGGGTGTTTTTCTTATCGTCAAAATGTCCGTACTTTGCGGCAAATGCGTCATACCGGGCATTCAGATCACTTCTGCTTAACGCAATATCACCGTCAAGAGAATGATCGGCATTGTTAAGCTGCAAGTCAAGGAGTTCACGGACGTTCTCACGAATTTCGATCATAGCGATAGCTTTTTTGAGACTTTCGCCTTTAAGATTGACCCTTGTCATATCCTCGGTATCATCACGGAAATACACAGCGCCGTCAACAGCATAATAGCTGAATATGCGGGAATCGGGCGGTGCGGGAATAACGTCCTCTATCTCTTTGCTCTTCGGCTTCTTTTCGGCGGCTGTATATGTACCCCTGATGTTCCCGACTGCCTCGGCAAGCTGTTCCTTGAGGTCTTTTCCGGGAATAGGCTCACAGCTTGTATTGCCCTGCTGCGTACCGTACATCTTGTTGCCCTCCACTATTTTTCCCAAAACCATTTCTGGGTGCTGCACGAAATAATTATTCACAAGCAGACCGTTCTCCGTTTCGGCACGACTGAGCCATTCCACCTCTGCGGGATCTATCTCTATCGGACGTTCACGCTTTTGGAAAAAGAGAATATCCGAAGTGACTTCCGTCCCTGCATTTGCCTTGAAAGCGTTATTGGGCAGACGGACAGCGCCGAGAAGTTCCGCCCTCTGCGCGATATACTTACGCATATCGGAATTTTCCTTGTCCATAGTTCCCTTTGAGGTAACTACCGCAACAATACCGCCGGGGCGGACCTTATCAATGGACTTTGCTATAAAATAGTCGTGAATGAGGAATTTGTGCTTGTTGTAATCCTTATCGTCAATTTTATAATTTCCGAAAGGGACGTTCCCGACGATAACATCAAAGCTGTCGTTCTTGAATTTTGTCTGCTCAAATCCCTTGACCTGAATATCCGCTTTCGGATAAAGCTGCCTTGCAATGCGTCCCGTAATGCTGTCAAGCTCGGCGCCGTGAAGTTCGCTTCCTCTCATACTTTCCGGCATAGCTCCGAAAAAGTTACCGATACCCATAGCGGGTTCAAGTATATCTCCCTTTTCAAAGCCGATTTTTGCAAGTCCCCGATAAATGGCATTTATAACCGTGGGAGAAGTGTAATGCGCATTCATAGTGGATCTTCTTGCCGCAGAATATTCTTCCTCGGTGAGAATTTCTTTCAGTTCCTCATATTCATTAGTCCAGTCCTTGTTTGATGAATCAAAGACCTGCGGGATAGCTCCCCAGCCCGTATATCTTGAAAGGATTTCCTGCTGTTCGGGAGACGCCGCCTGCGGTCTGAACATATCGGCGGCAAGGCTAAGATTATTGTGTTCGATTGCTTTCAGAGTTTTTATTGCTTCAATATTTGCCCTGTACCGTGCTTTGGGTGCAGCAGCGCCGAGATTTTCATCGGTGATAACATAATTCTGCCCTCTTTCGCTGTCAACAAGATGATCCTTGCTGTTCCAAAATTCGCTGCCGAGTTCGTCCGGCTGTTTTTCGGGCTGCCTTTTCTGCTTGGGCTTGGAAGTAAGGTCGAAAGTTACGCTGTGCAGCAGTATTTTTGACTTATCGGGGTCATTCTCGTCATATGTGTAGAGTGTACCGTCCGACTTTTGGGGCGGCTTTTCTTCGGCACTCTTTTCCGGATGTTCCACCGGAACATCGGCATTGGGAGAAATCCCGGAAATATCCTCTGCGGGTTCGTCCGGTTCTGCTGCCTCACTTACTACGCTGAAATCCTGTGCGTAAAAGTCCGCAAAGGTCATACGGCTCTGCTCCGCAAAAAGCGTTTCCGAATCGGTGAATGTAATAAGGTTTCCGCTTATATCGGCAACGGTAAGCAGACTGTCGTTAATGTCTATCATATCGCCGATCTTGGGCGTGTATTCCGGAGTGTCATTACCTATTATGTAGGTAATATTTCTGTCGTCCATAACGGTTTTAATATAGTCAATTTCTTCTGCGTCCGCCAAAAAAGTGTTACCGTCCCATTCCGCATAGTACCCGTTCATTTCAAGATGTTCACGAAGTTCGGCAATATCCCCGCTTATCACAGCAGCCTTTATTGTATTGCGTTTATCTTCTTCAATTTCTTTTTCGGAAACATCGACAGGGCGGGTATATTTTGCGGGGTCAAGGAGATTTGCATAAGTCTCATTTTTCTCGACCGAAAAGCCGCCGCTTATGCTCCTGATGGCGCACTGATCCGTGTACCACGGAAGTACCCCTGTTAAAGAGGTAAGCTCCCATTCCTCGCCGTGCTTGTCAATGAATTTGTCTCCGAGTTTAGGCTCATAAGGCTCGGCTGTTTCCTTTTCGGAAAGAATTTCCGCCTTATCGGTTTTGGATATTTCGTCAATTTCCTCTCCGTTGAGCCAACGTACAGCCTCGTCTTTAGTTCCGAGATCCTCCGTCCACGCATCGCCCGTCCTATTATCAACGCCCACCCAACGGTCTCCATCCTGCGCAAGAAAAATATCACGGGGTTCTCTTGTTTCTATGACCTCGCCTATCTTTTCGGGAGTGACAACATTTATATCGGACAGAGCGGGTTCGTTTTTTCCGATAGTTTCCTTTTCGTTATCACGGGATATGAGAAAATCCTTATTGAGCATTTTATAGCCGATACTGTCCGCATAATAAGGCGTATCGCCGTGAAGAACAAGCACATCGCTCGTTGACATACTGCGCCCCGTAAAATCATCGGGGCGGTTAAGATTAAACGCCGCAAATATGCTGTCAAATTCGCCCGGTGTATCGTTTACGCCGTAATAATCGGATAAATTTCCCGTATAAACAAGGTCATAATCGGCTATATTCGGATATTCGTCCTCTCTAAGCTCATCAAAATGCGCAAAACGCTTGTAATGATAGTCCTCTCCCGATTTTACCTGATAGATACGAAAAATATCTGCCGCATAAAGTTCTTTCATACGGTCAAATTCTTCCTCGGTTTTGTTATCTGCCTCATCATAAGCAAATTCGGTAAAAGGCTTGCCCGCCGCTTTGGAAAGAGCCTTTGCAGTTTCCAGAAGATGCTTGTCGGAAAGAACATCAAACATTTTACGGCTGTCAAAATCGGCAAAGCTGCCGTGAATATCTCTGCCGATTTTGTAAAAGTGAATGTTATTTTCACTCATAAAACCGTCCGAGATCGCCGCCGCGGGAGCCGCTATTGCATATTCATCCGACTGCCTGCGTATTCTCCAAAGGCTGTCATTTGAAAATCCGTCGGGGAAATAGTAGTATGCGGTAAAGGAATCCCTGCCGAGATACTGCGGCATTATTTCTTTGAGTTTATGAAGAGTCTCCGCCGCACCGTTCCACCTGTTTATGCCGCTGATATCATCTTCGGAAATGCGTTCCCGCACCTCGTCCATAAACTCATACACGGGCCTGAAATCGCCTACTGCAAGAGCATTTCTCACACGGTTATACGGATGGCCGTCATATCCC
>JAMPAO010000008.1 GCA_023667165.1 Ruminococcus sp.
CCCCCGCCATATTTTTGCTCAAGCCAATCCCGCCGCAGTAGCATACAGCTTGTGAATTTCCTGCCAGTTTTTTATAACAGGAAATGATGTCGCCGTAAATGTGCGGCTTGTTTAAGGCAATATCAATATCCCTCGGGTCGTAGTCGCCTGTACGCCTGACCTTCAGTCCCGACAGATCGGTAAGCTGCGGAGCAAAATAGTCAAAGGGAGCAAGACATTCCCATGCTATCAGCTCTTTTACCGTAGGACCGATGATAAGGCAGTCGTTTACATCTCCAAGTCCTCCGCCGTTAAGACGGACAGGCGTTGCGGTCACCCCTACGCAGTACGCATTCGGAAAAGCGTCATAAATTTTTCTGTATGAGGGCGCAAGACAATGGTGATTTTCATCGGTGATGATAAGAGCCGGAGGAAGCATTTTATCGACGCGGCGGCATACCGTCTGCACCATGCCTATGTCGCAAAGGGTCATGTCGACGCCGTAGGAAGCAAAGGTGTTATATATCTGTTCGCAAAGCTCCTGCCTGTGAACAAGAAACTGCACCCGATTTTTCTTTGCGGTCGTACGTTTTGCGATTTCCGCAACAGTAACGGATTTCCCCGCACCGCAGGGCATTACAACGCACGGACGGCGGAAGCCTGCCGCCCATGCCTTATGTACGTCCGATATGGCTTTTTCCTGATAATCTCTCAGTGTTATGTTATTCATTTTTTCACACCTTTTACAGCAAAACAATAAATTATCCCGAAACACACTAAAGCAAATACACTATCAAGCCGCAGGCTTGATAATTCTTACCTCTTGCCTCTTATTTCTTACATCTAAAAGGGCAGCTCGCCGTCGGGAACAATTTCTTCAAAATCGGAAAGATCGGCAGGCAGAGGAGGACGGTTATCGGGCGTTATATATCCGCCGTTCTGTCCGCTGTCAAGGAGCTTATCCTCGGGGATATTGAATTTACCGCTGCGAACGGTATCGGCACTGCAGAACCGGAAAGGCTTTGTGTACAAATGTTTTTTGTTGTCCGCACCCAAATATTCATCTCGTCTGAATATTACGCCAACTGTTTTACCCTTAAACCCCGGACCGAAATTATTTCCCCACGGGATAACAAATCCGCTGTTGGATTCGCAAACCGCCGTGATAAAGGTTTTAAAGCCTTTGTTGGTGGTGTTCTGATTGACGGGATCGCGTGTAAGCTGATAGGCTATACAGCCCCATTTTTTGTCTTGCCTTGTATCGTTCCTGTAAGCGTTTGTAAAGTAATTCGCATATTCACCCTCGGAGATATCCAGACTGATATTTATCATCTCCGCACCGCTTCTTGACGCGGTTTCAACCACCTGCATTATGCGGCATACATATCCTCCGGCGGGCAGGGGAATTCGTTCGCTGTAACTCTGTACCGTATCAAAATCCTGCGGTTTATTCATTTTCGTTTCCTCCGATTTCATAATATTTTCTTATCTCGCTGTCAACGAGCTTAAGGTCGTTGTCGATTTTCAGGTCGAACATTTCCATTGGCGATTTTGCCGTTGTCCTGCCATCGCTCTGGGTCACAAAATAATGACTTGCTCCATCTGTTTCACACATCAGAACGATTGAAAAAAGTCCTTCCACCGTCAGCTTTTCATCAAGCATTTTCCCCACTGTTTTCGCCTTTAATTTGCCGTCTGAACAGCTTTCCACATGGTGCAGAAAATACACGATAACATCATCGGGAGTTCCCAGAATTATCTGCTGGATAAGATTGTAGAAATGCAGCGCCATATCCGTAAACTTGTTGTAACCTGTTTCCTTTACCCGTTCAAACATTTCAAAGGACAACAGATATTGACTGTCATCAATGACATATCTTTTCAGCTTCGGATTTCTCAGCGCCATTGCAATCGTTCCATAACCTGCCTTATCAACTTTTTTCAGTTTTTTCCGAAAGGGAAGAGGCTTTGAGGCTACGTTAAAAACGCCTACTTCATCAGCGTCAAAATTCCTCATTGACGTTGATTTCCCGCTGCCGCTTTCTCCCATTATCAACACCGGTATTCCCATAAATATCACCTTACCTTATCATAACAGATCTTGTTCTTTCAAGAGTTGCGCCGGGAATATCCTCACCGCTGCGCAAGGCTGCCTTGACGGCTGTTTTGTTTATTTCGGGCGTACGGTATCTCAAAAGGTCGTCACGGTCGTGAAGCTCCGCCCAGACGATAAATTCATTTTCGTCCGCAAGCTCCACACTTTCGGGATTATTGCGTATGGAAACAACCGCCCTCGGCATATCGATCTTTGACAGCTTTGCAGCGTTCATGCAGTCCATAAGATACTGCTTTAACCGTGCGGCAGACTTTTCCTTTGCTCTGCGGCGGACGGTGAGCTTGTCCTCCTCGGCTTTGAGCGCCTTTGCCTCTGCGGTTATATTTTTTATGTAGACCGCCACCGCTTCGGCTTTTTCCTGTATCTCAAGCTCCATTCCCTCAAGAGTATCGAACCATGCCTGCTGCATTTGCCGCTGCATTTCTTCGGGATTTTCCTCAAGGGAATAGTCATAATCGGAGATCTCCTCAAATCTGTTAAACAGTGATTCAAATTCCGAGGTAAGTTCATATAAGGCTGACATTTTTATTCCTCCATTTCTTCTTTGCAGTCTGCCAGAAGCTCTTCCAGCATTTCAAATCTTGATTTTGCGTCCTCCTTGAAATTATCGGGGATCTTATCCCTGATAAACCTCGCGCAATCCTTTATCGCCGAAATAGCGTTGCCGTGCAGCGTTTCGTAAAACTCGAGAATATCTTTTGCCGGAATATCTTCGGATTTTCCGAAACAGTCGTCAAGGCTGTTATCCGTTACAGTACGGCTTTCAAGCTCTTTTTTGAGCTTGCGGTTTTCCTCCCGCATATCCTGTAAACGGCTGTCAAACTCAATTTCCTTGCTTCGGAGAATGCCTTTTGACATCTCCGAAGCCCGCCGCTCGATTTCCTCTTCGGGTATCGCTTTGACTTCTATGGGATTGTTTTTCAGTTCCTTGTTTTCGGCTTCAAGCCTTGCGTTCATTTCGGAAAGCTGCGAAACCGTTTCGGAGCTTGAGGTCAGCCTTTTTTCTGCACGGTCTGCCCGTTCCTGCTCTTCTTCAAGCTGTTTTTTCAGCTTTACGTATTCCGCATGAGAAGTTATATCGCCGTTCATTACCCGATCCACAAGCTCCGGCGGGGCGGATGGTTTGGAAACTTCATATTGCAGAGATTTTGAAAGACTGTCGAATAATTCTGCCTGCCCGAGTTTCGCAATTTGCGAAACTCGAAATTTTTGAACATCAATCATTCTGTAAACTGTGTCTTTTTTAAATCCCATAGAATTTATCCATTTAAGGAATAATCCGTTTCCGTCTTTTTCACGGGATAATTTTTCCTGTGCCTCCGCAAAAATCGCACCGCAGTTTGCCGTAAAATTCATGTACTCATTTTTAAGCTGCTGTTCCTTGCGTTTAAGATAATCGCCCATTTCGGCGGAAAGCACAGCATAATTGAAATTGCCTGCTATCTCCTCGGCATTTGCAGGTACGGACGGATTCGGCAAATCCGCTGTTTCGGCGGACGTCTGATTTCCGACCGGTTCCTCACACGTCCCCTCCTCGATCCTCTTGCGGATAAAATCAGCAGTCTGCGACCACGACAGCGTAAGTGTTTTATCACCGTCGTTATTGACCTCGCCGTCCAATATTATATTTACACCCTTAGACGTACTGCAAATGTATCTAATTCCTCCGCCGGCACGGCCGGAATGACCGTAAGCCTTTTTAAGATATTCCCGCAGCAAAGCAGGAGAGCTTTCCTTTGCGAGCCTTGCCGCGCTTTCATCCTCGCCGCACATAGCGTAAAGATTTCTCCGGATATCCGGATCGTATCTTTTCATTGAGCTGTCATACTTCATTTTATTCCGCCTCCTCCCAATTACAGATATCTATGGCACACTCGTCTAAATCTTGCTGCAGTTCCTCCGGAGGATATCCTGCACCGATCAGATACTGCCGTGCCTCATCTTCGCTGCAAAAAAACATGATATCCTCTCCTGCCTCGTCCTTGGTGACGTATTCCCAGCCGTTAAGGCTTATTCCGCCGATTGGACGGCGGATTACAAATTTTTCTTCCATATCTCTTGACATTCCTTTCAAAAACTGCTATAATGCAGATGTAGAATTTTGTTTTGCCTGTGACCGGTAATACGGTCATGGGTTTATTTTTTTATCATTTTTCCGCCGCAAATCCTGCCAAAACACAATGACAGAAATGATAAGCGGTATCATCAAGCTCCTGCCGGATATACTGCCGCAGGCGTACAGATCGGCTGCTGCGGTTACCGCCTGCATCGGTATGAGCCACGTGTAATTCCTCATCGCATGGACAGCTCCTTGTATTCATGTTTAAGCTCCTCGATCTCGCGTCTTTTCTTTTGGATATCGTCCTTGATCTCTCCGGCACGCTTGGCGGTTTCACGCATATCGCAGATTATCCGCATACCGTATTTGCTGTATAGCTCGGCTATCTTGTCTTTAATGCCTGTAGCCTCATCAAAAAGCGGATGAGTGCTGTACACTTCCTCGATGATCTCATACTGTTCCGCCGTCGGCGAGGGTGTTCCCTCCGGCAGTCTTGCAGTGAATTCATCATACATCATTCGGATTGACCTCCTTTTTAATCATCCTTGTTATTTCAGCACCTTTTAATAGGTCCGAGCGTCTTGTCAATCTCGGCAATAAGATCAGGCGTCATATCAACGGGAACGCTGTAACTGCCCTCGAAAATATTCTCCGGATCAGGCTCGCCCCTTGCTGCACGTTCCGCCTTTTCCTGCGCAACATAATCCATGAACTTGAAGCACTGACGGTCAAAGCGTTCCTGTCTGCGCTGACGTTCTTCGGAGGATATCTCGTCTGTGGGACGCCTCCATCTTGCCTCGCCTATGTATTTGCCGTTCTTGTCATAAACCTTTCTTGCACCGTATTCAGCCATTGTTTATCACCTCGCATTTGATATTAGAATTTATTCAGACTACAGCTTGTTTGTTGCATGTCCGCTGACATAATCCTTTCACCGTCCTTTCTCCCACTCAGAAATTATCTCGTTCGCAGCGGACAATATAGCCTGCATTTTCGGCTGCCGGTTTGTGCCGCTAAGAGCCTGCGACAGCTCCGTCGAGTTTACTTTTATACCCCGCTTTGCAAGCTCGGGTATAAGCTCGACCTGTTTCCTGCCCAGCTCCGCAAGACGTACCTTGATCTTAAATGGCATATTTTCACCGTCCTTTCTTCTCGTTAGCTGTTTACAACAAAAATTGTGTTGTAAACAGCCGAAAATTTGCACGACAACTTGACAACTGCGGAATAATGTGGTAATATAAAAGTGACCAAACAATTAAATAGCACATTTTCAGCTTCCAAAGCGCCGTTTTCTTGGAGGTTAGCGGGAGCTTTACTGTGTGTTGTTGTTTAAGTTATCGTGTTAATTATATTTTATCTGATTTAATTAGGAATGTCGATAGATAATTCTAATTTATTTCAGATTTAGATATTGTTACAAAAATAAGGGAGTTTTTTTATGTATAATGCCAAATTAACATATGAAAGAATTGTTTATCTTTCAGAAAAAACAAATATTCAAATTAACAAAATAAATGAAAAATGTTCAATCAGCAAAGATACCCTATCATCTTCTGCCAAAAGCAAAGAAGGTATGAAAGCAAAAAAAATCTATGACATTTCTAAAATACTTGATTGCTCTGCTGATTACCTTCTTGGACTTGATGACATACCCAATAAAAAAGAGGTATACCCTTCTCGTGAGATAACATCAAATGAGCTGGAAATTCTTGATATGTACAGTTTACTAACAGAATTTGAAAAAGGCTCAATATATGGAGAACTAAAAACTTTGACACGTGGCAGGATAGAGGAAAAGAATGTAGAAACCGCACAAAAGTGATAATTTGTAAAAATAAATAATAATGAAAGGAAGCTAAAAAATGACAAATGTATCAAGAACCATAACTTCCGGCTCCAGAATTAAAGGGTTAAAACTGTATGAGAGTATTACGGATTATACGGTATTTGACCTTGAAACCACAGGACTTTGGGTAAATTCCGACTGTAAAATAATTGAAATATCTGCATTAAAAGTACGCAATGACGAAGTAGCTGAGACCTTTTCAACTTTGGTAAATCCTAAAATTCATATTCCATCGGCGGCAACAAGAATAAATCACATTACCGATGAAATGGTAGAAAACGCGCCCGCTATAGAGGATATTTTTGACGATTTTCTTGCTTTTATCGGCGATGATGTTTTGGTAGGACACAATATTGACTCCTTTGATTATAATATAATATATGATTTGCATATCCGATTTAAGGGTACGCCTTTTCAAAATCAGTATATTGATACACTTTCTCTTGCCAAAAAAGCATTTCCTGAATTGCCGAGTCACAAGCTGACGGATTTGGCAGAACATTTGAATATTGATCGTTCAGAGGCTCACAGAGCAGAAAAAGACTGCTATATGAATTTTAGCTTGTATAAAGAATTAAAACCACTTATATCAGAAAATAATACACGAACGATTCCGATAAAAACAGATAAAGGCGAAAAAAAGTATGCATCTGTTGTTAATAAATCGGGTATGCAAAATATTTTTAAAGGAACAGCCTGTATTGTTTACGGAGCTTTTAAAAACATTGATAATGACAAAGTACAAAATATTGTCAGGGAATTAGGTGCGGAATATGCTGATTACTTTTGCTATTCTGCCGATTATCTTATTTTAGGAGAGGATATGTACGAAAAGTATATCAAGCGTATTCCCGATGAACTTATTGACAGCGTTGCTCTTCGTACAGCAGCTCGCGTACTGTCTGAACGTGATTTTATATATTTTTCGGATATGATAATATCCACCGAATCAAATACGCTTGATGTTTCATTCTCGGTTGATGTTTCGGGTAAAAAAATCTGCCTTACGGGAGAATTTGCCTGCGGAGAGCGTGAACAACTTGAAAATACGCTTATTTCTTTTGGCGCTGTTATTAAAGGTACTGTTATTAAATCGCTTGATTATCTTGTTATAGGTAAATACGGAAATCCCGATTGGAAAGACGGAAAGGGCAATAAGTATATTAAAGCGGAAAAATATAACCGACAGGGGAGCGTCATAAAAATAATAGACGAGTGCGATTTTATAAAAGGAGTAAATTAAGTCATGGAACAACTAACATTTAATAACCAAGACGAAATTACATTGCTTGACGATTTAGAAACGGGAATCAGGAAAATCATAGAAAAAGTATGCCAAGCGCAGAATGTTGACGCAAAATACATAAAAATAATCAATGCCGAAAAAACGGCAAAAGACAAGGATACCGGTATTGAAATAAAAGAAATTATTCCCGACGATCTTTCGGTGTGGATATGCGAACCTATCAACTTTGCGCATTCCGACAGAGTTTTTCATATTAAAAAGAAAACTTTGAAAACATCTAAGAGATTTGAAATTGAATTTTTATACAGCCGCAAAGATAAATTTATTGCTCCGGATGACGCTGCAGAAAAAATCTATTCTTCAAAAAAAGTTGACGAAAACGGAGAAACTTATTACATACACAAAATCTCGTATTGGTTTCCGCTTGACAGTCCTAATATTGTAAAATATCTGACAAATATTTTGGAAATCACATTACAAGGCTTCACGCCTAAAGAGAATTTCGGCTGCTGCAGTAAATATGCCGAATGTTCAGACGAAAAAAGGTGTCTGCACAACAACTTGTTTTATGCTCGCTGTTGTTATTACCGTAAGAACTTAGAGGCTGGGCGTATATTTTATGGTAAAAATGCTAATTGCTGATTAAAATATAATTTCATTCTCTAATCTATATCGAAAGTGAAATAAGACCCGCAAATAAAAAAAGGACAGTGATAATATGAACAATCCCGCATTCAGCTTCGACCTCAAGGTGTTAGACCTTGACGAGATCGAAAACAAAATATGCGAGCATTTGAAACTTACGGGAGATAATTATAGTGATTTGGAGCCTTTCGCATTATCCGAGGGCGATTCATCGTTACGTATGAGAGTGAAAGATAACAGAATATCCTGCAAATTACATATCGGTAAAAAGTCCGATACCGGCTTGTATACGGTTAAAGCCGACAGTATTGAGGTCGAACCTATGCCGTTTAACGTATATTTTAAGGCGTAAAAACAGTCCTCCAACAGTTGGAGAACTAGACAAGTAAGTGATAACATTAAACGAACCGTGACAAAATTTTGCCAATAAAGTCTTGACACAATTTAAAATATGCGGTAACATACGATTAAAGGTATGTGTACTGCGGATTTTCATATAATAACTGCAAGGAGGAATTGCCATGAGTACAAGAGAACTTGCTTACAGCCTTATTGACAGGCTGAGCGAAAGCCAACTGAACGCTATTGTTGAAATATTAAAGGGTCTTTCCATGCCAAAGTATAATGAAGCTGAGCCTGATGAGATCGACTTGCAGATGATAGCTGAGGCTGAGGCTGACGCCAGTGAAGGCGAACCTATAGAGGATTTTGTTAAGAGGTTAGGTATCGACATATGACAAAATATAAAATCATTATCAAAAAAGCTGCTGAGAAATTCATTGAAAAACAGCCTCCAAAACAGCAAAAACGCATAATTGAGGCAATTATGAAATTGCCGTATGAGGGCGATATAGACACTTACAAAGCACATGAGGGTTATTTTAGGCTTCGTGTGGGTAATTATCGGATATTATACACTGTTGACCATGGAGTGCTTACGGTAACTATCGCAAACGCAGATAACCGTGGTCAGGTGTATAAATAAAAACAAAGGTGTGAACATATGCCGTACCTTATATACCTAAGAAAATCCCGTGCCGACGCCGAGGCAGAAGCACGAGGAGAAGGGGAGACTCTTGCAAGGCACGAGGCGCAGCTTATAGAGCTTGCCAAGAAGAAAAGTCTGACTGTAGGTGGTATATACCGAGAAATAGTCAGCGGTGATACCATCGCCGCACGTCCTCAGATGCAGAAGCTGATCGGAGAGGTTTCCGCAGGTGCATGGGAGGGCGTTATCGTTATGGAGATAGAACGTCTTGCCAGGGGAGATACTATCGACCAGGGCATAGTTGCACAAACTTTTACATATTCCGGAACAAAAATAATCACTCCGTCCAAAACATATGACCCTCGGAGCGAAGCAGATCAGGAATATTTTGAGTTTTCCCTTTTCATGTCCAGGCGGGAATACAAGACGATAAACAGGCGTATGCAGGCAGGACGTATTGCCTCTCTGAAAGAGGGAAATTATATCGCTACTTTCGCCCCATATGGATATAAAAAAATTCGCGATTATGAAAAAAGGTCATTTACCCTTGAGATCGTTCCCGAAGAAGCCGAACTCATTCGTTTGATGTTTGAAAAGAGCGCCGGAAATTACGGATTTGCCAAAATTGCTGCTATGCTGAATGATATGGGCGTAAAACCCAAAAGAGGGATGCAGTGGACAGCTTCGGGTGTTCAGGGGATTGTTACAAACCCCGTATATTGCGGAAAAATGCGTTGGAACTGGCGCAAACAGAAGAAGCAGGTAGTTGACGGCAGAGTTGTTGTTTCACGGCCGAAGTCCTCCGACGAGGAGTGTATGATAATTCAGGGAAATCACCCTCCGATAATAACCGAAGAGCAGTTCCGGCTTTCGCAGAATGTAATTTTATCACGGAAAAATCCGCATACGTCTTTTACAAAACCGCTGCAAAATCCCTTTGCACACTTGCTGTACTGCGGTTTGTGTGATCATGCAATGGTTAGAAGACCATATCCTGACAGAGAAGCAGCCATGCTATGTGTTTATTCGGCATGCCCCTGCAAATCCTCTGATATAAGTCAGATCGAGCTGCTTATCATGACGGCGTTGAACGACGGGTATAATAAATACATGGCAATGGCGAAAAATGGCGATAATTCCGAATCACAAAATGAAAATGAGCTTGCTGTATTGAACGCTGAAATAAAAAAAGCGGAAAAACAACAGTCAAAGCTGTATGATCTGCTTGAGCAGGAAATATATACGCCGGAAGTTTTTACAGAGAGAAATGCTATTTTAACAGATAAACTTACCAAACTGAAAGAGCGTTTGCAGCAGCTTGACAGAAAAAAGCCTATGAAACTGACTCCGCTGGAGGCGGCTCTTGCAATCAAGAATGTTATCGATGGTTACGGTGACTGCAAAAACGCACCGGAGAAAAACGAACTGCTGAAAACGGTATGCGAAAGGATAACTTATGTCAAACAGATCGGCGGCAGATGGAACACATCAGATGCGGTTTGCACGATAGAGTATAATTTTTAATTTTATTGATATGTTCAATGTGCTAATTCTTCGGTGCCGATATCAGTCATAATGCCCTGAACCTGCGGATAAGGCGCGGTATAGCGCTGACAAAGGTATCTTTGGGACGCCGCCAATTCTCCGTCGGGACCTCCGAGCTGGGATATTATGATTTTAGCAAGAGCCGCATTCGTCCTTTTTATTTTAACGGGATACTCAAGTTTTTTTTCATAGACCCACATATCAATTTGCCTCCTTTTCCCATGGCCACGGTCCCTTTGCCCAGTCGAACACTTCGGTGCAGCTCGATTCGATGGGAGTTAAAGGACCGTATACATTATTGTATCTTTGCGCGGCGATCCGGCGCAGCTCCTGATATTTTCCGAATGCAGCCAATCCGTTTCGGTCTGTAGGATGAGTATCAAGATAAAGCTGAAGCTCATACATATAAAAATCATACATACGAATAAGGTTGAGCAGTTGTCTTTGATTATTTTCCATATTTTACTGCGCCCTCCTTTCCGCAAAACGGCAGATCAAGGGACGGAAAAATAGTTCCCTTTTCAAGAGCGACATTCTCCTTATAGGTTTCCTCCCATTGCTGATACGGAACATAAGCCATTGCAAGAGGCGTGCTGGGCGGAAATTTTCCCTCAGGAACGTTAAGTCCTGCTGTACTGCATTTTCCGTTAATAGAGTTGTTCATTTTACAGCTCCTTTCTGTGAATTTATTTGAGTCGTTACAAAATATAACGGGTAGGTTTATTTATCCTCACTTTCAATATATGATAATTTCCGATGTAATGTGACATTTTTTTTGCGCCGAGTTCTGTATAATTAAGAAACGTAAAAAAATAAGGCATTCACCGACCGGTGGATGCCTTGAAAAGCGGATAATATGCTGTTATCTTTTCGAGAACTGAGGCGCGCGTCTTGCTGCCTTTAAGCCGTACTTCTTTCTTTCCTTCATTCTCGGATCTCTTGTAAGGAAACCAGCCTTTTTAAGTGCGGGACGAAGCTCGGGATTGAACAGAAGGAGCGCGCGGGAAAGACCGTGTCTGATTGCTCCGGCCTGACCTGTAACGCCTCCGCCCTTTACAGTACAGATTATATCAAACTGTTCCGATGTTTCTGTAAGTACCATAGGCTGTCTTACAATGAGCTTGAGTGTTTCAAGACCGAAATAGTCGTCGATATCTCTTCCGTTTATGGTGATTTTACCGCTGCCGGGGTAAACTCTTACTCTTGCAACAGAGCTTTTTCTTCTTCCTGTGCCGTAAAAATACTGCTGTTTTGACTCGTACATAGCTTACACCCTCCTTATATCTCAAAATTTTCGGGTTTCTGAGCTGCGTGACCGTGCTCCGAACCTGCATATACTCTCAGACGTGTAAGAGCTTTTCTGCCGACGGTATTGTTGGGGAGCATACCGTTTACAGCGATCTTCATGGCTCTTTCGGGGTTATTCTTCATCATATCGCTGTACTTGATCTCCTTAAGTCCGCCGATCCAGCCGGTGTGCCACTTGTAGGTTTTCTGCTCCAGCTTTCTTCCTGTGAGAACAGCCTCGGCGCAGTTGATGATTATTACATGATCTCCGCAGTCTGCATGAGGTGCGAACGTAGGCTTATGCTTTCCTCTGAGGATAGCCGCCGCCTGTGCAGCCACACGTCCGAGAGATTTGCCGGAAGCGTCCAGTACATACCATTTACGGCTGATCTCATTAGCCTTAGGCATATAAGTTGACATAGTCAGATCTCCTTTATAATATAATTTTCCGGTTGCATTACAGAATGACAGATACCGTCCTGTAAGCAACTCATTATCCGGCATGACCGCAAAAGACGCACAGCCGGTAAAAATAACAGGATAATACCTTTTCTTTACACAACGTCATTTATTATACACCGAAAAAAACGGATTGTCAAGGATTTTTTGAGAGTTTTTCAAAATATATCCTTATATCTCTCTAATTCTCTTTAATTTTCTTGATTTCTCTCCGTTTCTCGATTATCGTTTCAATTTGTCCGAAAAAAACTCATTATTCTTCGGATGACCGATTATCGCCCTCAATCAGCTTTTTTATCAGATCGGCTATATAAAGTCTTGCCTGCACATCTTCGTTTTCGGTAAGTATGAGCATATCGTCCGCCGTAAGCTCTCCGCCGTATTTCTCGATTATTTCCTCGTCTGTCATATCGGCGCCCGCGCAGGGAATGCACAGAGGAGGGTACATAACGCACCACCAGTTTTTTCCGCTGCCTCCGCCTATGGTTATGCGCAGGGCGGTATATGTTCCCGCAGGAACGGTGTAGCCGCCGTATACTCTGTCGTCAAAGGGCATTTCCGTCATCTCGCACACTACCTTGCTGCCGCAGCCGTTTTCCCGTAATGCGGTCTCGGATATTTCCTTGATCCTGTCCATTTGAGCTTTAAGGGATCTTTCAGCTTCTTCGGCGGTGGAATACGGGGCAAACAGCTCTTCGGACGCCGCAAGAACGGCGTCCCTTACCTTTAATTTAAGCGTTTGATCCTCTTCGCTGTCGGATTCGGCAAGAATATGCAGTCTTACGACGCTTTGCTCAAGGTGTTCTTTGGCAGTAAGTGCGGTGAAAATACCGCTGAGAGCAAGAGAAGCCGTCATAGCTATGGCAATAAGAGCCGAATCGGATAATATGTATCCTTTTTTCATATTTAAGGTTTCCTTTCTTTGTTTGATGTTAATATATTTGGCTGAAATTACCGAAAGTATTCAAGGATGATTTGAAAAAAGGAAAAATTTTATAAAAATGCTTGACAAACAAAAAATTTTATGATATAATAATAAAGCTGAACAGATAAAGTGCGTTGTTAGCTCAGCTGGATAGAGTGACTGGCTACGAACCAGTAGGTCAGGGGTTCGAGTCCCTTACAGCGCACCAAACAAGACAAATCCGAACTTCACAAAAAGTTCGGATTTGTTTGTATTTTATCCTAAATAACCTTGTTTTGGGTTGATAATAAGGTTAATATACCGCCTGCTGTTTTGTTGAATTTGCAAATCTGTATAGCTTATCCACAAATCCGTTCATTCTTGTTCTTTAGAATAAGCTGTCATTGATTCTGCAAATAATACGTTCGCTCTGCATTTTTTCACCCCACAATCACAATATCCTCCGACATAGTACCCTCAATGGTAAAGGTTTCGGGGAATTTACCCTCGTGCTTTTCCTTATCGTAACTTGCCGCAGGGATAACAGCTACGGGTTTTACTGCAAAGGTGTATTTTTTGCCTGGCTTTAGTGTGGTAAACTTGCATGACGTGCCTTTTCTGGTTGTAAGCAGCTTGTATTCGCCGTTGCTTAATTTTTGATAAATTTCATAGTAAGTAGCACCATTTATCTTTTCCCATGAAAGACGATCCTTGTCCGAAACAACATCGCTTTTTTCCGTACAGATAAGATTTACATTTGGTTTCAGCGTATCAATCACATCAAATGCGTTAAATTCAATTTCGATAACAAAACTTTCGAAACTGACGGATTCAAGGGAATCCATGTTTTGGAAAGAAACCCTTGCTATATATTCTACACTGTTAGGTATATAAACGGTCTTGATATTGTCGCAGTCACAAAAGGAAGCATAACAAATTATCTCTGTGCCTCGCGGGACAAAATATTCCGTACTTTCATTATAACAAGCATAGGACATCAGCTTTTTTCCGTCCTTTGAAAAAACAGCTTGACTGTCGCTTTTGAGGTATATGTTTTGAGGATTGACATCAAATGCCTTAAAATCGCTGCTTCTATAAAGCTCCGATACGGGAATCCCGTTTACGGTATCCGGTATCCTCACGGTCAATTTAGCGCAGCTTTTACAGCCATACATTGCATACGCAGGTGTAGAGCTGACATCATGAAAATATAATTGTATTGTTTCGTCGGTTTTTTTGCTGTTTGTACGCCAATAGCGCATATCATGATAATCAAAGCGACCAAAAAGATTATAAACAAGATCGTATCCGTCATCTATATAATATCCGTCGCCGTCAATTTCGGGATGACTTTTATCATCTTCATCGTAGTATTTTATTTCAGGCTCAAAGTCCCAATGATCCTCGGGGGCGTCTGCACCTGCGTTTATCGACAAAGACAATACCATTACTATAACAACGAGAAGCAATAAAACTTTTTTCATGTGTTTTCCTCTTCCATTGAATCAATTTTTCTTAATTATACCATTTATTTCGGCAAATATCAACAGACATCCGACAAACGGTATGAAAAACGGAATGAAACGGATACATATTTGAAATATATAAGAGCCGCTAATGTTCAAATGCGGGAAGATCCGGTTCCCGATTATGATTATGCGCTCGACGGTGCGCGGGATAAAAATTATTCTTGACAAAAGGCGGACTTGCGGGTATAATATATGTATATCAAGGAACGGATAACGGATAGTTTTCCGCTCTGCCGCTTAAAACGGGTAAAGGGTGATTATCTTGAAAATAACTGCGGTATTGTCCGCTTTGTGCTGTATTGCCATGCTTACCGGCTGCGACGCTGTGACCGCTTCGGTAAATGATTTTATTGAAAACGACGCGAATATAGGGAAGAACGCTCCCGCTGTAGGCGTAACCATTGCCGATATAGAGGCGCTGAATCAAGCTGCCGAGGAAGTATCCCGTGCTGAATCGTCAGAGGAGGAAAAGGCACGGGACGCCGCCATGACAAGAAGAATACAGCGCGCGGACGATCTTATTGCTCAGATGAGCGCGCAGGAGAAGCTCGCTCAGCTCCTTTTGGCAAAAATACCCGACGACCCCGCCGAAAAAATGTCCGAATACGGCTTCGGCGGATATGTGATGTATGCCGATGATTTTAAGAACCGTACTCCCGACGAGATCAAGGCTCTTACCGACAGTATAAAGGACAGTGCAAAAACCGCGCCGTTTTTCGCCGTCGACGAAGAGGGCGGCACGGTAATAAGGGTAAGCAAGTACAGTCAGTACAGGGACGAGCCTTTTTCCTCTCCGCAGCTTCTGTTCCAGAGGGGCGGTACGGAGCTGCTTGAGATAGACGCGGAGGAAAAGGCGCGGCTTCTGAAGTCTTTGGGGATAAACCTCAACCTTGCTCCGGTGGCTGATATTTCCTCCGACGAAACAAGCTATATCTATCCCCGCACCATGGGGCAGGGCGCGGAGGAAACTGCCGAGGGCGTTTCGGCGATAGTAAGGGTGTTCTGCGAAAATAATGTGGCGTCCTGCCTGAAGCATTTCCCGGGGTACGGAGAGAATACCGACACTCACACGGGTTCTGCCCATGACGGCAGGGAGCTTTACGAATTTTACAACCGTGATTTTGTTCCGTTTGAAAGAGGCATAGCGGCGGGAGAGGACAAAACTCCCGCGGTGATGGTGGGTCACACGGTTTATGACAGCATTGATCCCGATATCCCCGCCTCTCTTTCGTCTGCGATACACGACGTGCTCAGAAACAGGCTGGATTTTGACGGAGTTATCATATCCGACGATCTGGGAATGGACGCAGTGGGCGATATCTCCTTTGACGGCTCCGTTTATACCGCCGCCGTGCTTGCGGGAAACGATCTTCTCTGCGTTTCAGATTACGCCGCCGCATATGCCGACCTTTCCGCCGCCTATGAAAACGGCGAGATAACCGACGATATTCTTGACGCTCATGTAAAACGCATACTGATCATGAAGCTGGAGTATTCCGTTATAAAATAACTTCGGCGCATTCTTCGCCTCCGATATTTTTCGGGGGCGAATTTTAGATACTGCGCTTAAAATTATGCGGTTTCGGCTATTCTCAGCCTTATTTGCGGAAAATGCCGATAGTATGCTGTTTCCCGTTTGTGCAGGATAAACATAAAAATAAAGCAAATGTTTGTAATTATCATAAGAAAAATACAATTATGTATTTATTTGTTAATATTTTAGTGGTAAAATTTAATATGAAATATTTTCTGGAGGAGCTTTATTTATGAAAGCAGTCATCACCGTTATCGGCAAGGACGCCGTGGGCATCCTTGCAAAGGTAAGCAGTATATGCGCCGAGAACAACGCAAATGTTACCGAGGTCACACAGAGCGTCATGCAGGAAATGTTCGCCATGATAATGATGGTGGATATTTCCGGACTGAACAGTGACTTTTCCGCTCTTCAGGATAAGCTGACGGAGCTGGGAAACAGCTTGGGACTTAAAATACACGCCATGCATGAGGATATTTTCAATTCCATGCACAGCATATGACCGCAGGAGAACGTGACGATGATCAACGTATATGATATTCTTGAAACTATCCGCATGATCCAGGACGAGTGCCTGGACATAAGGACAATAACCATGGGGATCTCTCTTCTCGACTGTATCGACAGCGACATTGACAGAGCGTGCGGCAAGGTCTACGACAAAATCATACGCTGTGCGGGAAACCTTGTCAGGACGGGAGAGGAGATCGAAAAGGAATACGGTATCCCCATCATCAACAAGCGGCTTTCCGTTACTCCCATAGCCATCGTTTCGGCTGCTTGCAAGGACAGTCCCGTTAAATTTGCCCTTACTATGGAAAAGGCTGCCAAGGAATGCGGCGTAAATCTTATCGGAGGATATTCCGCCCTCGTACAGAAAGGCTTTTCGGCGGGGGACGAGAGATTTATCAAAACGATTCCCGAAGCGCTGGAGGCTACATCCTGCGTATGCTCGTCGGTAAACGTCGGTTCGACGAAAACCGGCATAAACATGGACGCTGTGAAGCTCATGGGCGGCATTGTAAGGCAGTCTGCGGAGCTTACCGCCGACCGGCAGTGCTTCGGCGCCGCAAAGCTGGTGGTATTCTGCAACGCCGTGGACGATAATCCTTTTATGGCGGGAGCCTTTCACGGAGTGGGAGAGCCGGACTGCATAATAAATGTGGGCGTTTCCGGTCCGGGAGTGGTACGCTCCGCTTTGGCGAAATATCCCGACGCGGACATAAACGGTCTGGCGGATATTATAAAGAAAACCGCGTATAAGATAACGAGAGTGGGGCAGCTTGTGGGCGTTAAGGCTTCCGAAAGGCTGGGAGTGCCGTTCGGGATAGTGGATCTGTCCCTTGCGCCTACCCCTGCGGTGGGCGACAGCGTGGCTTATATACTTGAGGAAATGGGACTGGAAAAATGCGGGTGCGCGGGAACTACCGCCTGCCTTGCCATGCTCAACGACGCCGTTAAAAAAGGCGGAGTTATGGCTTGCTCGCGGATAGGCGGTCTTTCGGGAGCGTTTATCCCCGTTTCGGAGGACGCGGGAATGATAGCGGCTGCGGAATGCGGTTCGCTTCTTATAGAAAAGCTGGAGGCAATGACGGCTGTCTGCTCGGTGGGACTTGATATGATAGTTATCCCCGGTGACACCTCTGCGGAGATCATATCGGGCATTATTGCGGACGAGGCGGCTATAGGAATGGTCAACAGCAAGACTACCGCTGTAAGGATAATCCCCGCCATAGGCTGCGGGGAGGGAGATGTTCTGGATTGGGGCGGTCTTTTCGGAAAAGGCCCCGTTATGAGGGTCAACGCCAATTCTCCCGCTAAATTCATAAACAGAGGCGGTCAGATACCCGCTCCTCTGCACAGTCTGAAAAATTAGAGCGTGCCGGCATTATCCGAAATGCTCGGATCGCCTGCGGATACAGGCAATATTACCCGAAAGGGATCACATTACAGGAAAGCAAGGTGCTGATCTAAGTATGGACGATATCATCAAATCCATAATCGACATTGACAGAGGAGCTACAAAAAGGCTTGAGGAAGCCGAAAAGGAAAAGCTACGCATTATCAGCAACGCCAGGAGGGAAGAGGAAAAGATAATCAAGGACGCCGTGCTCAATTCGAGCAGAGAGCTTGAAAAGCTGGAAAAGCGGAAAAAAGCCGAAGCCGACGAGAAAATTGCCCGTCTTGAAGAGGAAAAGCAGCGCAGGATGTCCGAAATGACGCGGTCATTTGAGGAGAATTCCGACAGATGGTGCGAGGAGATCTTTTCCGCCGTTATATCCGGCTGACCCATGCGGCGCTGAAAGGAGGCGATGAGCTTGAACCCTAAGGGCAAGGACGCGGGAGGACGGAAGCTGAACGCTACTGTGGCAAAAATGCACGCCGTTTACGGCAAAAGACTCAAAAACGAGGATTATTCCGCTCTTATGAGCTGTACGTCCGTAGCGGACGCGGCGGGGTATCTGAAAAGAAACACCTACTTTTCCCGCGCTCTGGAGGGAATAGACACGGAAACTCTCCACAGAGGCAATCTTGAAAACATTCTCAGAAGAAGCGTTATCGAAAATTATTTCAGGATAACCGGCTTTGAAAAAATAGGCATGAACGAGTTTTATAACTATATCGTCATAAAAACGGAGATAGACGAGATACTGATATGCATTCTTCATCTGAACGCAGGAACCACGGATCATATCACAACTCTGCCGATCTACATGAACAAATACACCTCGTTCAATCTTCTTGAGCTTGCAAAGGTGCGTGATTTTTCAGAGCTGCTGACGCTGACGGAAAAAACGCCTTATTATGACATATTGAAGCAGTTCAAGACCGATAAGCCGGGAGTTCATATCGATTACGCAGGCTGCGAGCTGAAGCTGAGGACCTACTATTTCGGGCGCCTCATAGAGTCCCTCGGAGCTTTCGGAGCGGATACCCAAAACCGGATGAAAAATTATATCGGCACGCAGATAGATATGATAAATATCATAAACTCCTACCGCATGACCAAATATTTCAGCGCCGACCGGCATGAAATAAAAAAAAGAATGATACCTATTTACCTGAAAATTCCCGAAAAGAAGATGGACGAGCTTTACAGCGCCAACGGCGAGGAGGATTTTCTCGGTAAATTCTCAAAGACCTATTACGGCAGAGAGCTTGCCGAGGAGGGATATGACATGAAAAATCCCGAGGCGGCGCTTATCCATTTCAGATACAAGCAGACAAAAAGAGCTTTCAGCAGATCCGTTACCGCTCCCGAATGCTTTTTTACCTTTAATACTCTTGCGGAGATCGAGATGAAGAATATTATAAGGATAATCGAGAGCATACGGTACGAGCTTCCCGTGAGGGAGATAAGCTCTTTGCTGATAAATTAACGGAAAGGACGGTGTACCTTATATGGCTTCTATTGAGAAAATGATGTTTGCCGACATTGCGGGAATAGACGACGAGCTTGACGCCGTGCTTGAGATCATCAGCTCCTGCGGCTGCTTTCATATGGAAAACGCGGCGGCGGCTCACATCGGCGGCGGAAAATACACCGCAAAACGGGAAAATCCTTATACGGCAACTGTCAAGCTGCTGTCGGAAATTTCCGCGCTTACGGGGATAAAGCCGGAGAAGACCGACGCGTCGGATATCCACGATTCAGACGCGGAGCGAATTATGGAGGAGGTTCGCTCCATGCGCAACCGTATCCAGAAGCTCAAAGCCGAGGTGAAAAAAGCAGAGGATCAGCTTAACACCCATACCATGGCTCTTGAGCAGGTGGCTCACCTAAACGGCGAAAACGGAGCCGGAAAGCTGGATATGGATCTTGAGCAGATATTCGCCTGCAAGCACATCAAGGTAAGATTCGGAAGATTTTCCGTGGACAGCTATGAGAAGCTGCCCTATTACGAGGACAAGAACTTCTACTTCCTGGTGTACGGCAGGGACAGCAAGTACTGCTACGGCTTCTGCTTTGCTCCCGTATCCGATATCGAGGAGATAGACCAGATACTGGACTCCCTTTTCTTTGAACGGATACGTATGCCCGAATTCGTAAAGGGAAACGCCGAGGACGCCGCGAAAAATCTGCGGGACGACATCGAAAGGGACAAGAAAAACGTGGAGGAGAAACGCAGTCAGCTTGAAAAGTATGCTTCGGACAACAAAACGCTGCTGTGCAAGTATTTCACAAAATTCAAGGCTCTTCACGACACGTTCGACCTGCGGGAAAAGGTCATGATAATAAGAAACAAATTCTATATTGTGGGTTTTGTTCCGGAAAAGGACGGAGATAGGTTCAAAAAATATTTCGAGGATCTCAGATCTGTGTCGGTGGTAATGAAGCCCTGCGACGAAAGCGGAGATATCGAAACGCCCGTCAAGCTGAAAAACAACAAGTTCTCCGAGCCCTTTTCCATGTTTGTGGATCTTTACGGTCTGCCGTCCTACAACGACACAAACCCCACCATGCTGGTGGCTGTCACCTACACGCTGCTGTTCGGCATAATGTTCGGAGATCTGGGGCAGGGACTGCTGGTGCTGATACTGGGCATTGTTCTTTGGAAATGGAAAAAGATGACCTTGGGGCGCATAATGGAACGGCTGGGCGTTTCAAGCATGATATTCGGAACGCTGTACGGCAGCGTTTTCGGGTACGAAGAGCTGCTCGACCCCATGTACGAGTCCCTGGGGATATCTTTCCTGCCGTTTAAGGCGATACACAATATCAACACCGTTCTTTATGCGGCTATCGGCATAGGTATCTTCATAATTATTATGTCGGTTTTCGTAAATATGATAATGGGATTTAAGGAAAAAAATTACACCCGCGCTCTTTTCGGAAACAGCGGTTTGGCGGGACTGGTCTTTTACTGCGCACTGCTTATGCTGCTGGTGGGCGGCATGGCCGGCTTGAATGTGGGAGGCCCCGTTTACATCATCTGCCTGATCGTTCTTCCTCTGCTGATCATGTTTTTCAGGGAGCCTCTGGGAAGCCTGGCGGCGGGCAAGGGTTTTCATATAGATGAAAGTCCGGGGGACTTTATTGCCGCAAATTTCTTTGAATGCTTTGAGTTCCTGCTGGGTTATGCCACCAATACGCTTTCTTTTGTAAGAGTGGGAGGCTTCGTGCTTTCCCACGCGGGAATGATGTCGGTGGTGCTTTCGCTGGCGGATATGTCGGGTACTCTCTCTCCGCTGGTCATGGTCATAGGAAACCTGTTTGTAATGTGTCTTGAGGGTCTTTTGGTGGGTATTCAGGTACTCAGACTTGAATTCTACGAGATGTTTTCAAGATATTACACGGGCGGCGGCAAGGCCTTTGAGCCTGTCAGCATAAATTACGATGAGATCATCGAATAATTTTTATTTAGTTGGAGGAATTAAAAATGTACATTTTCTTGCTTCCCCTCGTTATTGTTGTTCTTTTGTCACTTCCTGTTATTTCAAGGATAAAGCATTTTACGGACGGAACAAAAGCCAAAAATGCCATTATAGGAAATCTTTGCACGTTTTTCGGCATCATGATACTGGCTGTCGTTCTTCCGCTGGGAAATTTCGTTTCGGCTGAGGTCGTTGAAGAAACTGCGGGTGTTATAAGCTCTGCGGGAATGGGTTATCTTGCGGCTGCGCTGGCGGTAGGACTTGGCTCTATCGGATGCGGTATCGCGGTAGCGAACGCCGCTCCCGCGGCTATCGGAGCGGTTGCGGAGGAACCGGGCTGCTTCGGTAAGGCAATGATCTTTGTCGCGCTGGGCGAGGGCGTCGCTCTCTACGGATTTCTTATCGCGTTCCTTATCATACAGGCTGTCGGCTGATAACAGGGTATATTGCCATGAAATTTTTCCTTATAAGCGATAATGTTGATACGATCACAGGCATGAGGCTGGCGGGGATAGAGGGCGTGCTTGTCCATAAGCCTGAGGAAGCCGAAAAGGCTTTGACCGAGGCAATGGAAAACAGCGACGTATCCGTGATACTTATGACCGCAAGGCTCATCGGAATGATAGAGGAAAAGGTGAACGAGTTCAAGCTCACAAGACCTTCTCCTCTCATATCGGAAATACCCGACCGCCACGCTTTCGCGGACGTTACCGAATCCATATCAAACTATGTCAGTCAGGCGATAGGTATTAAATTATAAAAGACGGCCACTCTTTGAAAAGGAATGATATTTTGGAAAAGGAAAAACTCAGCCGCTTTCTTTCAGCCGTTAATTCGGTTACTGATAAGCAGGTAAACGATATTATCAGCGAGGCGCAGCAGGAAAGGGACAGCATTCTTTCAAGCGCACTGGCTGAAGCAAAAAACGCCGAAGAACGCCATGTAAGCGATAATCTGAAGATGATATCCGGAAAGTATATCCGCATGGTTTCCAAGGCGGAGCTGGATATGAAGAAGGAAGTCCTTTTAAAGCGGGAGGAGCTTACGGGCAAGCTGTTCGAGCGTGTGGCGGATATGCTCCGCAAATATACGTCCGGCAAGGAATACGGGGAAAGGCTTGTTAAGGAGATATCCGGAGAGGAGCTTTCGGATAATTCAAGGATATTTCTCTCTCCGAACGATATGCGGTTTGAAAAGGATATCAGAGCCGCCTGCAAAGGTATAAACGCGGAGATCTCCGCGGACGAGAACATAAAATACGGCGGCTTTTGCATTCTCCGTACCGACAAGGGAACCGTTACCGACAGGACGTTCGACTGCGCATTAAGAGAGCAGCAGAGCTTGTTTGCGTCAAAAAATCTTATGGCTTCGCGGGAGGGACAGAAAAATTGAATACCGTATTTTCTATTAACGGACCTGTTGTAAAGGTTCGGGACACTTCGGATTTTGCAATGCTTGAAATGGTGTACGTGGGGGCGCGCCGCCTCATAGGAGAGGTCATCGGAGTAAATTCCGAGGAAACCACAATTCAGGTTTACGAGGTGACCACGGGACTTCGCCCGGGAGAACCTGTTACAGGCACCGGCGCTCCCGTATCGGCAGTGCTGGGTCCGGGAATAATATCAAATATATTCGACGGTATAGAGCGTCCTCTGAAAAAGATAGAGGAGCTTTCCGGAGTGTATATTTCCGAGGGTGCAAACGTCGATAACCTTGACGCCGAAAAAAAATGGAAGGTCACGGTCAAGGCAGCCAAGGGCGATATGCTTGAGGGCGGCAGCATATATGCCGTATGTCCGGAAACTCCCATGGTAGAGCATAGGTGCATGATCCCGCCCAATTTAAGGGGAGAAGTCACTTTTGCCGCCGATGACGGTGAATACTCCGTAAACGATGTCATTCTCCGCTTAAAAGACGCCGAGGGCGGCGAACATGAGCTGACCCTTTGCCAGAAATGGCCTATAAAGCAGCCAAGACCCTTTGGCAGACGTCTGCCTATCAACCGTCCTCTTATAACGGGGCAAAGGGTGATCGACACTATATTGCCTATCGCAAAGGGCGGCACGGCTGCCGTTCCGGGCGGCTTCGGCACGGGCAAGACCATGACCCAGCATCAGCTTGCAAAATGGTGCGACGCCGATATTATCGTTTATATCGGCTGCGGCGAGCGCGGAAATGAGATGACCCAGGTGCTGGAGGAATTTTCGGGTCTTATCGACCCCAAGACCAACCGTCCCCTTACGGACAGAACCGTGCTTATAGCCAATACGTCGAATATGCCCGTTGCGGCAAGAGAGGCGTCTATTTACACGGGTATAACCATTGCGGAATATTACCGTGATATGGGGTATCATATAGCGATAATGGCTGATTCCACCTCGCGGTGGGCGGAGGCTTTGAGAGAAATAAGCGGACGTTTGGAGGAAATGCCTGCGGAGGAGGGTTTCCCCGCATATCTGCCCTCACGGCTTTCGGAATTTTACGAAAGAGCGGGTTATGTGGAAAGCCTTAACGGCAGCGAGGGAAGCGTTACCATTATCGGAGCGGTATCTCCTCAAGGCTCGGACTTTTCCGAACCCGTCACTCAAAATACAAAAAGATTTGTGCGCTGCTTCTGGGCGCTGGACAAATCTCTTGCATATGCAAGACATTATCCCGCCATTAACTGGAACAGCAGCTATTCGGAGTATACCGACGATCTGGGTGAATTTTACTATATGAACGTTGATAAGGATTTCCTTATTTGCAGGCAGAAAATATCCTCCCTGCTGATAGAGGAAAACAAGCTTATGGAGATAGTAAAGCTTATCGGCGCGGACGTTCTGCCGGACGACCAGAAGCTGACCATAGAAACGGCAAGGGTCATAAGAGTTGGCTTTTTACAGCAAAACGCCTATCACAAGGACGATACCTACGTTCCCCTTGACAAGCAGTTCAGGATGATGAAGAGCATTATCAGGCTGTATGACAGGTGCAGCGGGGCGATCGAGCAGAATGTTCCGCTGAATATGATACTTGCAACGGGTATTTTTGAAAAGGTAATAAAGATGAAATACGATATCCCAAACGATAAGCCGGAAATGTTCACAGACCTTGACGTTCAGATAGACCAGACGGTGAAAAGGGTCGTAAAGCAATGTTCGGAGGAGGGCAGATAATGGCTGTACAGTATATTGGACTAAAGGAGATAAACGGTCCGCTTATCGCTCTTGACGACGTTACGGGCATAGCGTACGACGAGGTGGCGCAGATCCGCTTGGACGACGGAACGTTCAGAAACGGCAGAGTGGTTCAGATAGACGGAAGCCGTGCGGTATTGCAGGTGTTCGAGGGTACAAAGGGACTTTCCCTTAAAAACACGCGGACAAGCTTTTCCGGCAAGCCTATGGAAATGCCCCTGTCGGAGGAGCTTTTGGGCAGGGTATTCAGCGGCGCGGGCAAGCCGATTGACGGTCTTGGAGATATCTATGCGGAAAGGTATGCCGATATCAACGGAAAGCCTCTCAATCCCGTTGCCCGTTCATATCCGAGAAACTACATCAACACGGGTATTTCTTCCATAGACGCTCTTACAACGCTTATAAGAGGGCAGAAGCTGCCTATTTTCTCCGGCTCGGGTATGTCGCACAACAAGCTGGCGGTGCAGATAGTACGCCAGGCTCAGATAGCAGAGGAGGGCGGTCAGGATTTTGCCGTGGTATTTGCGGCTATGGGCGTTAAAAACGATGTGGCTGATTATTTCAGGCGCAGCTTTGAGGAAAGCGGCGTTTTGCAGAGAGTTGTAATGTTCCTGAATCTGTCCAACGACCCCATTATAGAGAGAATACTTACGCCGAAATGCGCTCTTACGGCGGCGGAATATCTTGCGTTTGAGAAAAATATGCATATTCTTGTTATCCTTACCGATATGACGAGCTATGCGGAGGCGTTGCGTGAGTTCTCATCCTCAAAGGGAGAGATCCCGGGAAGAAAAGGTTATCCGGGATATCTTTACTCCGAGCTTGCCTCACTTTACGAGAGAGCGGGAGTAGTTGAGGGCAGCGACGGTTCGGTAACTCAGATACCTATCCTCACTATGCCCAACGATGACATTACACACCCCATACCCGATCTTACGGGGTACATTACCGAGGGTCAGATCGTGCTTGACAGAAGTCTTGATCAGAACGGCGTTTATCCTCCCGTTTCGGTGCTGCCCAGTCTTTCCCGTCTTATGAAGGACGGTATAGGCGAGGGTTATACGCGCAGCGACCATTCGGACTGCGCAAATCAGCTTTTTGCGGCATATGCAAAGGTGCAGGACGCAAGAGCGCTGGCTTCGGTAATAGGCGAGGACGAGCTTTCGCCGTTGGATAAATCATATCTTAAATTCGGCAGACTTTTCGAGAAGTACTTTTTAAGCCAAGGAGCGGACGAGAACCGTTCCATTGACGAAACTCTCGACTTGGGCTGGACGCTGCTTTCATCTCTTCCCCGTTCGGCTCTTGACAGGGTTGACGACAAGCTGCTGGATAAGAAGTATGTACCGGATAAGGCGGCAGCGCTGGAATAGAGGCAGGGATTATTAAGGCAATACTGCACGCAAAGAGGGTACACAGTGCTATGAAACGAGCGGCTGCGGCGGCGCTGCCGCCGTCATGCCGCCGAAAGGAGCGAGGGCAATGGCGGATCAGATATTTCCCACTAAAGGAAATCTTCTCAGCGTTAAAAAATCTCTTTCTCTTGCGAAAGTGGGATACGAGCTTCTTGACAGGAAGAGGAACGTCCTTATCAGAGAGCTTATGATGATGGTTGACGCCGCGAAGGCTCTCAGAGGTTCTATCAACGAAACATACAAGGACGCTTACGACGCTTTGCAGAAAGCGAACATCACCATGGGACTTATAAGCAGAGTGGCGGAAAGTATGCCTATAGAAAACAGCGTAAACGTTACCTACCGCAGCGTTATGGGCTGCGAGCTGCCTAAGGTCAGCGTGGAAAATTCCACAAACGAGCTGTGGTACGGATTTGAGAATACCGACGGCAATGTGGACGTGGCATACATCTCTTTTTGCAGGGTAAAGCAGATGACCGCCATGCTTGCAGAGGTGGACAACAGCGTTTTCAGACTGGCAAACGCCATAAAAAAGACCCAGACCAGAGCTAACGCTTTGAAAAATATCGTTATTCCCAGATATGAGGAAAACGTCAAATTCATAGAAAACAGCTTGGAGGAAAAGGAACGTGAGGAATTTTCACGCCAAAAGGTCATAAAGTCGCAGAAAGAGAGGAAAAGGTACAGAGGCAGAGCCAACGCCTCGGAGAAATTTACCGTTCCCGATGTTTCGCAGTTTATGCGTAAGTGAAGCTGTGATATTGTGATATAGAGAAAAAATCGCATACGGCACAGTATTATCAGAAAATATATCTGCGGGTGGATAAAATAATGCGGTATGCCGTTGTAGATTTAGAATGGATAAAAAAGCCTTATATCAATCTGATTCAGATAGGGGGCATTATGTACGATGAGGATCATAAAGAAATATCCCGGTATTATTCTGTTTGCCGTCCGAATAAAGGTATTAAATTAAAACAGCGTGACATTGAATGTACGGATCTGAGTGTTGAAGACGTTATGGGTGCTGTTAATCATCTTACAGCTATCAAAGGACTTTTGTTTTGGCTGACAGGCTGCAGGTCTGTTATAGTTTGGGGCAAAGATACTTTGAAACTTTTTGGCGGCATTTTGCAAAGATACAGCAGAACAGAGATCCAAGTATGCGATATCAAGGATAAATACAAATGTTTCAAAAAGATAGAGTTTTATTGCAGAAAATATGGTATTGAAATGAAAGAGCCGATCCGTAATGCTGTCAACAATTGCTTGAATATATTTGAGGTATATAGGGCGCTTGAAAAAAACAGGCCGGTTTTTATCGCATTAAGGGGAAGCAAGGTATTTCACCGTATCGGCTGCCGTTACATAAAAGGTAAAGATACGCATATATTTTTTCAAAGCATATCCGAGGCTGAGAGCAAGGGTTTTTGTCCATGCAGGAGCTGTACTCCGGATACGGTCAATACGTTCACAAGATCCTATCGTGCAAAATGGGACAGAGATGATATAATTACCTGCTGCGATAGGTTTGGATTTGACTTTAAAATTGACGGAGGAATTATTTTTATTAATACGAAGGTTTCTTCTTGGTATTTTGAGATGGACAGCTCCTCTGTAAAGCTTTATCATTCGGGAAAGTATAACAAACGGTTTAACTGCGAAGGGCAGTCCTTTTATCATTTGCAGAAGAAAATTTTTTCCGATCCTGTTGAGGCGATCAAATATATAGGAGTGCACGACGGCGGGAAAAGTTATGCGTAAAATGCGTTATGTTTCAAAATAACGGGAACGTTTTATATTTCCGGCGGGGTTTTACGTCAGATAATTCCGAGGTGATGGATCATAGCAAAGGTTTTTTTGATATGCGGTAAGATATGCAGCGGAAAAACTGTATATTCACGGCAGATATGCAGGGAAAATAATGCCGTCATACTTTCCGTTGACGAAATAATGCTCGGTTTATTCGGTATGTATGCCGGTGACAGGCATGATGAATATGCGGAAAAAATACAGAAATATCTTTTCAAGAAATCGGTTGAAATTATCGGGAGCGGCGTAAGCGTTATTTTAGACTGGGGATTTTGGACCAAAGAAAAAAGAGTGGAGGCAAGGGAATTTTACAGGTCAAGAAATATTCCGTTCGTGCTTTATTACATTGACGTTTGCAGCGAGGTCTGGAAAGAACGTATTGCAAACAGAAACAGATCGGCGTCCGAGGGAGAAACGGAGGCGTATATAATCGACAATAACCTTGCCGCTAAATTTGAGCGCCTTTTTGAGCCGCCCGAGGATCATGAAATTGATATTCGGGTCAAATTTTGAACGGATAATTTACGCACATCTCAAAAGGGAATGCTTGTTATGCGGATCGCCGGAAACGACGCCTAAAAAACTGCAAGGTCATTGATATGAAAATGTATTCGCTGCTTTAAGAACGGCACGGAAAATTATTCATAGGTGATTGACATATATCCTTTAATGTGATATAATTTTATAGAAAATGCATAAGCCGAGCCTTGCATTTTGCAAAAGCGCGGCTTTTTAATTTTAAGGAGTGGAATAATAATGACGGTTTTTTGCGCCGATGACAAGCACGTCAGAGCCTGCGGAAGAAATATTTTTGAAAATGGCATAAGATATCTAAGCTACACAAATTCATTTATCGAATTTGAATTTACCGGCACGTACGCCGAGGCGGAGATAATTTCCGACCTTACCCCATCGGAGGAGATCTTCCGCGCCTATGCGGCGATATTTGCGGGAGATATGAAAACGCCCGTAAAAAGGATCAAAATCGATGAGAAAAAGGCGGTTTATGAGCTGTTTTCCTCGGACAGTCCCACAAGAATAAAAATCAGACTTATGAAAGTATCGGAAGCTGCTTTTGCCAAAATGGGCGTATCTGAAATACGTATAGAGGGCGAGCTTCATGAGCCGCCCAAACCCGAAACGGAGCGGAGAATAGAATTTGTGGGCGACTCCATTACCTGCGGCTACGGTATCGACGGAATATGGAACAGGGACACATTTTCCACCGAAACGGAAAATCCCCTTAAGGGTTTTGCCTACAAGACCGCCGTTAAATGCGGAGCGGAGTTTCAATATGTTTCCTGGAGCGGCATGGGTGTGTATTCCTCATGGGTGGACGAAAATGCCGAAAAGCCTTTGGATAACTGGCTGATGACGGACATTTATCCTTACACCGACAGCGGTCTTGAAAATACCTTAGGCAGAGAGGGGCATGAAAATCACGAAAGGTGGGATTTTTCAAGGTTTGTGCCGCAGGTCATAGTTTTCGGGATAGGCACCAACGACCATTCATGGACAAAGGATATCCCCGAAAGACAGCGGACATTTGAGGAGAAATATTATGATATGCTGGAGTTTATGAGAGAGAAAAACCCCGAGGCATACATAATCTGCGTTTACGGCGTAATGGAGGACAAGCTGACAAATGAAGAGGAAAGAGCAGTGGAACGCTTTAAGAGAGAGCATGACGGCAGGATATGCTATATTCATCTGCCCGAGCAGGACGAGGCGGACGGCATAGGCGCGGACTGGCATCCCTCGGAAAAAACTCATGAAAAAATGTCGGATATTATTTCCGCTAAGATCAAAGAGATATTCGGCGAAGCGGGAATCTGACCGGGCGGATTTACATTAAGAAACCGCTGATTTATAATCCGCAGAGCTTTGAATAAACCTCCTCGGAAACTTATGATTTACCGTATGACTTGTCTTTTGACTTTACGTCAAAATTGCTGCTTTGTACGGCGATTCTCCTGTTTCCGAGGAGGTCTGTTTATTTATGTTTAGACAAAGAAACAAAGTACCTTGAAAACCGAATAAACTTTACACCTTGACAAAATCCGAATTACCCGCTATAATATAGGTAACGACTATATTAAATAAAGGCGGTGAAAGTGGTGAACGAAATGCCAAACGCAGCAGAAACAATTGAACGTTTAGCCCGTGAAGCTGAACATTTAAAAATTGAAAATGAAGCGTTAAAAGCTGAAAACGAAAAGTTAAAGGCTGAAAACGAAGCATTGAAATCCGCTAAAAATTAAAAATAATCGCATAACATTCAAAAGGTGTAAAGTCTATCCGGTTTTCAAGAACTTTACACCTTTATTTTATCACACATTTCAAAGCCTGTCAATCAAAATTTATTGATTTTTGCAAAACAAATAATTTATAAAATCTTACCGAAACGACCGCACGGCGGTTACCGGTAACAGTGCAGATACAATACCGCCGAATCTTACAACATAACCGAATCATTAACCGAGTTTTGCGCAGTTAATGCATAGAGCAGCGTTTCGCTGTTTTTCTTTGATATTCGTACCTTTTTTATTTGTATAAGCCGTTTCCCAAAAGCTCCTTAAATCTCCTCATAGCCTCGGCTGTGTTTTCATGAGTGCCGAATGCCGTCAATCTGAACCAACCTTTGCCGTTTTTGCCGAAACCCTCTCCCGGAGTTCCCACTACTTGGATATTCTCCAAAAGATAGTCGAAAAATTCCCAGCTTCCCATACCGTTCGGGCATTTGAGCCAGATATACGGAGAATTTACGCCGCCTGTGAACTTTATTCCAAGCTCTGTAAGTGTTTCCGCCATTACAGCGGTATTTTTTCTGTAATAATCAATGGCTGTGCGTATCTGCTTCTGACCCTCTTCGGTGAATACCGCTTCCGCACCGCGCTGAATGGGATATGATACGCCGTTGAACTTGCTGCCCTGCCGTCTGCTCCATAGCTGCGATATACTTACCTTTGAGCCGTCTGACGCAGTTACCGTAAGACCGTCCGGAATGACCGTGTATCCGCAGCGCATTCCCGTAAATCCCGCTGTTTTGGAAAGAGAACACATTTCAATGGCGCACCTTTCGGCGCCCTTTGCGGCAAAAATGCTCCTGGGCAGGGAATCGTCGGAGATGAATGCCTCATAAGCCGAATCGAATATGATTATCGCTTCGTTTGTTATGGCGTAGTCCACCCATTCTTCAAGCTGCGCCTTGGTATACACCGAGCCTGTGGGGTTGTTGGGAGAGCAAAGATATATTATATCCGCATGAACGTTTTTATCGGGCATTGCCGCAAAGCCGTTTTCCTCGTTGGAGTCGGCGTAAATTATTTTTCTGCCGCTCATCAGGTTGGAGTCGACATAAACTGGGTATGCGGGGTCGGTAACAAGGATAGTGTTGCCATCTCCGAAGATGTCCACTATGTTTCCGCAGTCGCTTTTTGCGCCGTCGTTGACCCTTATTTCCGACGGGGAGAGGTTTACGCCGAAGCTGCCGTAATATCCCGCTATCGCCTCTCTCAGGAAATCGTAGCCTGCTCCGCTGTCCTCGTAGCCTCTGAACGTTTCCGCAGCTCCCATTTCGTCAGCAGCCTTTTTCACCGCCTCCACCACAGCGGGAGCAATGGGACGGGTAACGTCGCCGATACCCATTCTGATAACGGGTTTATCGGGATTGCTGTCCGTGAACGCCTTTACCTTTTTGGCAATATCGATAAAAAGATAATTTTTTTCCATTGAAAGAAAATTTTCGTTTATTTTTACCATCTGACTACTCTCCTTAAATATCTATCTCGCCGATGAAAACCGTTTCGGCGGGACCTCTCATTAAAATAGTGCCGTCGTTTTTGTATGTGATGAAAAGCTCTCCGCCCCGCAGTCTGAGCTTTATTTCTTTATCCCTTTCGCAGTATCCGCTGAGCACCGCAGCCGCAGCCGAGGCGCAGGCGCCGGTGCCGCAGGCCCATGTTTCCCCCGAGCCTCTTTCCCATACGCGCATTTGCAGGGTGTTTTCATCTATTACCTTGACAAATTCGGTGTTTACTCTTTCGGGAAATAAGGGGTGATTTTCAAATTTCGGACCTATATTTTCAATATCGATATTGTCCGTATCATCCACAAAGGTCACGCAGTGGGGATTGCCCATTGACACCGCCGTAACGCTGAACGTTTTCCCGTCAACCTCTATGGGACGGCCGATAAAGCTGTTTCCATCGGCGTTCATGGGGATCTCCGCGGGTGTGAGGATCGCTTTGCCCATATCTGCCAAAACGGTCTTTACTTTGCCGTTTTCGGGGAAAAGAGTCAGTCTTTTTATTCCGCTTTTTGTTTCCAGGGTAATATCCGTTTTGTCCGTCATACCGTTGTCGTAAACATATTTGCCTATGCAGCGGGCTGCGTTGCCGCACATATTTCCCTCGCTGCCGTCGGCGTTGAACATACGCATACGAAAATCGGCGAGTTCCGACGGCATTATCAGCACAAGACCGTCTGCGCCGACGCCGAAATGCCTGTCGCTGATAAATTCCGACGTTCTTTCGGGATCGTCCACCCTTTCCTCAAAGCAGTTTACATAAACGTAATCATTGCCTATGCCGTGCATTTTGGTAAATTTCATATGCATATGTTCCTTTCGGGTAATGTTTAGGCTGAGCCGCCCTTATGGTTTGCTTATATATTCATAGGTTTTAAGCACGTCCGCCGCAGCCTCCGGCAAAGTGATGCGCTTGTCCATGGCCAGCTTTTGGAGCTGCCTGTGCGCGTCGCCCTCCGATATTCTGAGATATTCGATAAGCACGCATTTCGCACGGTTGACCAGCTTCGTTTCCTTGACCATATCCGTAAGAGTGCGGTTTTCCGAGATAAGCTCCGCAATTTTGCGGCTGTTTGCGGCTGCCGACCTGAATGCGCTTACGGCGATGCTTCTTGATACGCTGCGGGGCAGTATAACAGCTCCCGTGCTTCCCAGCCGCAGGCTTGCTTCCTCATATATCCTTGACGGAACGAACACCACCGCGCTTACGTTGCAGGTCTTGCACATCATCTTAACTGCGTCCGCTCCGAACTCTTCCTCGAAAGGGAGCGCTGCGGCGGCTATATGGAAGCTGCCGCGGGAAAAGCTGTCCCTTAGATCTTTTCCCGCGCACAGGGTGATGTCCTTTATCCCCGCCTCGCTCATCATAGAGGAAAGGCTTGCGCCGGCGTCATATGAATCTGCGGCGATGAGTCCTTTGCATCCGTTCAAAATATCACCCTGCCTTTCGGTAAAAGCTGCTTAATATAATTATAGCTTTATACGGAAAAATATGCAAGCGTTAATTATTAACATAAAGCTGCTTGTAGGGATTTGCGGAGTTTGGAGTGAGCTTGAAGAAGTGAGCGGAGAGCAGCTCGTCCGTGCTGCCTCCGAAAGCGGCGGTAAACTTGTCAACGTCCGTCCGGATCTCATCCTTGTCGCTGTCGGAGGCGTCGCTGACGGATACCTGCGCGGGAACGTGAGGGTACTGCTCGGAACGGATATATATAGCTCCTCCGTGCATTCCTGTGCCGCAGAACGCTCCGACGGGACATTCGTTTTCAAAACCCATTCCCAGAACGATTATCCTGCCTCCCGCCTGATATTCCGCAAGGAAATCTCCGGCTCTGCCGCCGATGATCAGCACAGGCTGCTTTTCCATATACTGTTTCATATGAATGCCCGCACGGTACCCCGCATTGCCCTTGATAAGTATTGCGCCGTCCCTCATGCCGTATCCCGGAGCGTCGCCGCAGTTGCCGTGAATGGTAATGGTACCGTCGTTCATGGTATCGCCCAAGGCGTCCTGAGCGTTGCCGTAAACGGTTATATCCGATTGTGTAAGGTATGCTCCGAGCGCGTTGCCCGGTATGCCGTGGATCGTGATATTCTTGCCGATACAGCCGCTGCCTATGAAACGCTGTCCCAGGCACTGCTCGATCACAACGTCCTTGTCCTCCGATTCTCTGATAGTCTGATTTAACGCCTTAAAGTGCATATCTCCCGCTGTTATCTTAGTCATTGCCCACACCTCCTGCAAGCTTGCCGTTTCTTCTTTCCCTTGAAAACGCCATAAGGCGGGGATCTTTCCTAAGAGCGTCAAAATCTACCTCGTCAAGTCCTATGTGCTCCTTGATAAGGGAGGTGTATATGCCCGCTCTTTGTATTTTATCGCCCATGAGTATAAATCCCTTTAAGGCGTTGTCCTTTGTAAACAGCTTCTTGTAATTTTCGCCGTCGCATTCCGAATAGACCTCGCCCTCATAGCATCCGGCGGTTATGATATGCAGACCGAAGAAGCCTATTGCGTTCATGGGAATGGCGTTCAGGTAAAGGCTTTCCTTGCCCGCCATGTTTTTTCCCGCAATATTTCCCTGCATAAAGGCGTTTGGCAGAAGAGCGAGTATTTTCTCGCTGCCCGATGATATGTCATACGACTTTGTGCAGTCGCCTGCGGCATATATATCCGAAACGCCCTTTACCGCCTGTCGGTTGTCCGTTTCAATTCCTCTGTTCACGCTTCCTCCCGCGCTTTCGGCAAGCTCCGTGTTGGGACGAACTCCCACCGCCAGTATAACAAAGTCGAAATCCACCGTTTCGCCGTTTGTAAGAGCTGCGGAATTTTCCGAAAATTCCTTTACGCTGGTACCAAGCATGAATTTTACGCCCTTAGATTCTATATGCGCCTGCATGATATCCGAAGCGTCTTTGTCAAGTATGGAGGGGAGTATCCTGTCGGCAAGGTCGATAACGGTCATATCCGCGCCGTAGTGCTCCAGAGCCTCTGCGGCTTTCAGACCTATAAGTCCCGCGCCCACGATAAGCACCTTAGAGCCTTGTTTAACGTTTTCCTTTATCTGCAAAGCGTCGTCGAGCTTCATAAAGCTGAATTTCTTTGCCACTCTGTCAAGTCCATCCATCGGGGGAACGAAAGGCTTTGAACCCGCAGCGATAAGCAGCTTGTCATAATCTACCTTGTTGCCGTTTTCGAGGGTGATGTTTTTGGCGGTGGAATCCACCGATGTCACCCTTACGCCCAGCAGCGTATCTACGTTGTTTTTCTCGTAAAAGTCCAGGGGACGGTATATCATATTCTCCTGCGTTACTCTGCCCTTAAGCAGATATGAGATAAGAGGGCGTGAATAAGTATGGTACTTCTCGTCGGATATAATAACTATCTGACCGTCCTTGTCAGCCTCTCTTATGCCCTGGATCGCGCCTACAGCCGCAGCGGAATTGCCGATTATAACGTATTTCATCACAGCTCGCCCCTTTCCTCAAATACTATCGCCCTGTTGATGCAGTTTGCGGCGCAGGCAGGCTCTCCCGCGCTGTTTCGCGTGCAAAGCTCGCATTTTGTGACCGTCGCGCCGTTGTTTTTATCGTCAATGACTATACAGCCGTAGGGACAGGAAAGAATGCAGGTGTAACAGCCGACGCATTTTTCCGAATTTATCTCCACCACGCCGTTATTTACCGAAAGGGCGCCGGCAATGCAGCCTTTAACGCAGGCAGGATCCTGACAGTGGCGGCACTGCACCGCAAAATTAACGCTGTCGCTTTCCTCTATCCTTATGCGGGGCACGGGGTTCCTGCCTAATTTAAAGGTCTTTGCCATATCCGTTTCTCCGCTGTTGGCAAAGGCGCAGTAAAACTCGCACAGATGACAGCCAAGACAGCGATCTTCATTTACATAAACTCTTTTCATATGTATATTCATACTCCTTAATCTGAGTTTTCAGTTTTTGCTTATCAGACTGCTGTATTCCTCCCTTAATACGGAAAAATACATTCGTCCCACATATCCGCCGTCCATATAGAAATAGTCGCGCAGAGTGCCTTCATAGGTAAGACCGCATTTTTCGATAACACGCCTGGACGGTTTGTTGATCGTCTTTGTGCATATCTGCACCTTGTGAAGCCCGATGCTTTCAAAGCCGTATTTTATGACCGCTTTTGCAGCTTCGGTTGCATAACCCCGCCGCTGAAATGCGGCACCGATACAGTATTCTATCTCGGCAAACCGGTTTTTGCTGTCCACAAGGAAATAGGCTATCTGACCGATACACTCGTCCCCGTACTTTTCGGTTATCGCCCAGCGGTAACAGTCGGGTTGTTCGTAAGCGCCGATATATTTGTCAAGCAGTCCGTCTACAGCTTCTACCGAAGTGTAAACAGGCTCGGAGTACATAAGCTGTACCCTTTCGTCAGCCGCCCAGTTTTTGAAAACGGCGTCACGGTCGTCACGTCGGAATCTGCGCAGTATCAGCCTTTCCGTTTCTATCGTGTTCGTTCCGATATGTTCAAGCATCACCGGTCTCCTTTACTCGCCTGCGTGCATAATGCCCAGAATGTCAAGCTCCTTTTGGGAAAGACCTATTCCTCTGAGCATAAGGCGGTTTCCGCGCAGCGCTTCTATGGAATTTATTCCCATTCCGCCCATCATTTCCTTTATCTCATGATCCCATGCGTGAACCAGATTTACAAGCCTCTTGTAACCCACGTCGGGATTGAGCCGCTTTACAAGGTCGGGTCTTTGGGTTGCGATACCCCAGTTGCATCTGCCGCTGTGGCAGCTTCGGCAAAGGTGGCAGCCCATGGCAAGCAGCGCTGGAGTTCCTATGTAGATCGCGTCAGCTCCGAGAGCTATAGCCTTTACGGCGTCGGAGGAGCTTCTGACAGATCCTGCGGCAATAATGGATACCTCGTTTCTTATACCCTCGTCCCTGAGCCGCTGATCCACAGCCGCAAGAGCCAGCTCAATGGGTATTCCCACATTGTCCCTTATCCTTGTGGGAGCGGCGCCCGTGCCTCCTCTGAAGCCGTCTATGGCGATGATATCCGCCCCCGAGCGCGCGATACCCGAAGCTATGGCTGCAATGTTATGCACCGCAGCTATCTTTACGATAACGGGTTTTTTGTACTCCGTAGCCTCTTTAAGGGAGAAGATAAGCTGCCGCAGATCCTCTATCGAATAAATATCGTGATGGGGAGCGGGGGAGATGGCGTCTGTTCCCATGGGTATCATTCTTGTGCGTGAAACGTCCTCGCCTATTTTAGCTCCCGGCAGATGTCCGCCTATGCCCGGTTTTGCGCCCTGACCCATTTTTATCTCGATAGCCGCTCCCGCGTCAAGATAATCCTTGAAAACGCCGAAACGTCCGGAGGCTACCTGTACAATGGTATGTGCGCCGTACTTGTAGAAATCCCTGTGCAGACCGCCCTCGCCAGTGTTGTAGAATATCCCCAGCTCCGTTGCGGCTCTTGCCAGCGATTCGTGAGCGTTCTTTGAAATAGAGCCGTAGGACATGGCGGAGAACATTATGGGAGTGTTAAGCTCCAGATAAGGGTCGACCTGCGTATTTACGGAGCCGTCGGGATTTTTCTTTACTTCCGCAGGTTTCTTGCCCAAAAATACCCTTGTTTCCATAGGCTCTCTGAGAGGGTCGATGGAGGGATTGGTCACCTGTGAGGCGTTGATGAGTATCTTGTCCCAGTAAACGGGATAATCGCAGGGATTTCCCATAGAGGAAAGCAGCACTGCGCCCGTTTCAGCCTGGCGATAGTTTTCTATCATGAGCTGCTTTGTGTAGTTGGCGCTCTTTTTGAAATCGTTTTGGCTGGGAGTTATCTTTATGGCTCCCGTGGGACAGATACAGACGCATCTCTGGCAGTCCACGCATTGGCTGTCCCTTGTAAGCATTTTATCGTAATCGGGATCGTAAAAATGCACCTCGTTTGAGCATTGACGTTCGCAGGCACGGCATTTTATACACTTGTCCGTGTTCCGCAGCACTTCAAATTCAGCAGGAAAGAAATTTACAGACATTTTCTTTTGCCCTCCTCGTTAAGTTCAACAATAACGGGTTCTCCGCCCTTAGGCGACCATACCCTTTCCGCGTCGGGGCAGATTGCCCTTACGGCGCATTCCTCGCTGGAGATATACGTCATAGCTCCTTTTTCCGCCACTACCATGGAGCGCAGCTTCAAGCGGTCGTTGAGCGCCATGATCCCTCCGGTGTAACCCAGTATAATGGAGAAAGGTCCCGTTATCAGCAGGCTTGAAAGCGCGTTTCTGAAATATCTGATCTTTGCCGCTCTTTCGGGGTCGGTTTTTTCCATGGCGTCTATCTCGCTCCAGAACGGCGCGGCGATGACCGAGGCGATATCCTCCAATGTCATTTCCTGCTTGCGGTGGAGCCAGTCGAAAATATATGTAATGACCTCCGTATCCGTAAGGAGAGTGCATTTATAGCCGTACATCTCGATAAAACGGCGGTTTGCGTCATAAGAAGATATCTCGCCGTTATGGACTATGGTATAATCCAGCAGCGAAAAGGGATGAGCTCCTCCCCACCAGCCGGGGGTGTTTGTGGGGTAACGTCCGTGGCAGGTCCATGCATAGCCGGCATATTCTTCAAGCCGGTAAAATCTTCCCACGTCCTCCGGGTATCCCACAGCCTTAAAAACGCCCATATTCTTTCCGCTGGAGAACACATACGCGCCCTTGATGTCGTTGTTGATCCTTATGACGCACTTGGCGACAAATTCCTTTTCGTCAAGCTGGGAGGACGCGATCTTCGTAGGCAGGGGATTGACGAAATACCTCCATATCAAAGGCTCGTTGGTGATCTGGGGTATCTTCCTTGTAGGGATACGGCTCAGATTGATAACGTCGAAATGGCGGTCGAGGAAACGTTCGGTCTGCTCTCTTGACTCGTTTGAATCGTAGAAAACATGAAATGCGTAATAGTCCTTGTATTCGGGATATATGCCGTAGCCTGCGAAGCCGCCGCCCAGACCGTTGGAACGGTCGTGCATATATGAGATGGACTTTACTATATCGCTGCCGCTCATCCTGTTGCCGTCACGGTTTATAAATCCCGATATAGCGCAGCCTGCGGGGATCCTTATATCGCCCTCTTTTAAAAGCATATGCTCACTCTCCTAAAACATAAAATAAGCGTTTATCCGACAATAATATCATTTTATCACATAATATCCCGTTTGTCAAGCACTTTTTGCAAGTTTTCAAAAAAAACTTGCATATTAAACATATTACAGCTGGCAAAAATTCGGTTTTTATGCAAAAATATGACTTTTGAATTTTTTTATCTTGCGAAATTGCGGAGCGCGGTGTTATTACTGGAAATGTATCCGCAGCGGAATTTCTTTCTTTTCTTGACAGACGTCGGATTTTGTGATATTATATAGAATATGTAAGGATAACGGAAAGGCGTGGTATGATGATTTGCAGAAAATGCGGAAGCGAATGTCCCGACGGAAATATATTCTGCGAGGCTTGCGGAGCGGAGCTGGACGCTCCCGTGCTGCCCGATAATATCGACGATAAGGGCAGAGTAAAAAAACAAAAAAGAGTAAAGGAAAAGCGTGAAACAGCCTCCGATCTCAGGAAAACAGACAGACCCAAGAGAGAAAAAAGGCAGATAACCGCCGAGGAACGGGCGGCGTTCGTCAAAAGGCTAAAGGGAGCGGGGATTTGCCTTGCCGTTATAGCGGCGGTGATCGTTATCGTTCTTATAGTCAATGCGGTGAGCGGAAACGACGGCTACAACGCCGCGCAAAAGATACCGATCGGCAGGAATATCGACTTTGCTTCCTCCGAAACGGAACTTGTATTTTCCAAAAAAAGCAATAACGGCATGATCAATAACATGACGGATTTTGACTATATATGCATTTCCGAGGATACCGTAAAGGTCAGCGGCTCGGAGCAGCCGAGATGGGCGATAATGATAACCGTCAACGATGATGAGATCATTACAGATGTGGAATATTACGATTTCAAGCAGCTAAAGCTTAACTGGAAGGGCAGAAAAATGGCGCAGATGCTCGATGAAAACACCCTCGAATACGGAATGACCACAAGAAATGTAAACAAGACCCTCGGTCTTAAACCCTACTATATTAAAAGAAGCTCCTCAAATTCGTTCGTATACTGTTACAGGTATTATTTTACGGATCCTTACGAGGGTTTTGACCGCACGTACAATTACTATGTTGAATTTTCCGAGCTTGACTCGTCGCTGACCGACGTTCGGTACAGCGAGATAAATTATGCGGCGGCTATTCTTTCCGCAGACGGCGGCGTCAGTGCGCCCGAAACGGATACTGCCGGACTTGATGACGATCCCGCCGGTATTTCCGGCGTCGGGGAAACGGATATTGCCGATGAGCTTTCCGATGAAGCGGACGGCGAAGAATATTGATCCTGTGTGAAAAAATGGCAGTTCCTCCGCGGCGCTGCCGTTTTTGACGGTGGAAGCGGAAAAAATCGGATTTTTATATTGACAAATATTTTTTTTGGAGATATAATATACGTGGGAAACACGGATTTGATCGGCGTTTCCCTTGAATTGACCGGAGCATGTTCACATAAACCTCGATGTACGTCCTTTTGTCGTATTTTGCGTTAAAGCTCCTTGCTGTACGCGAGTATGCGCCGCACTGCGGATTTTTGCCTTGAATGCGGCAAAACTTCGCTCAAAGCTCCGTACATCGGATTTATGCGAACGCGCTCCAATGGGGGAAATCAAAAATGAGAACAAAGCCTATTACTCTCCTGCTGGAGATATTTGCGGTACTTGCCGCAGGCGGCATAATGATGCTGTTTATTGCGGGCAAGGACAGCGCCGCGTATTCCAAGGGCGTGACGGATTTCAACGAGATGGCCGGTGACGATTTTATCGTGGGCAGATATGTGGAGGGTACCGTTTTTAATTTGCAGGACGAGTTCGCTTACGAAGAGAAGTACAGGGAAACTTTGGGAGTAAAGCATAATGAACGCGTTTCGGCGCATTATTATGTGATGCCCCTGCTTGCGACTATGGACAGCGATACTCCCCAGTATGCGGCGGTATGCCTGAGAAACGCCCAAATGATAGAAACGGCGGAGATCATGGTAAATGAAACCTGGGCGTTTTATACCGGTACTCAGATGCCGGAGGAGTGGACGTCCATGGAGCTGACCGGCAAGGTGTCCAAGCTTGACGGAGATCTGGAAGATCTGATGTACGAGTGGATGATGTACGGGGATGATGAGGCGATCAAGGAGGATTATGAGCCTATGATCTGTCCGTATCTTATTACATATAACGATCCGTCGGCAATATCGTCGCTGATGACGGCGGGTGCCGTTCTTCTTGCCGCAGGTGCGGCGGGTCTTGCGGTGACGATCGTCATAAAGGTGAAAGCCGGACGAAACGCGGTGACGGAAAGCGTTTCCGCATTTGACGGCGTTCAGCTCCCTACGGCGGACGATACCGGATATACGTCCGCGGACATCAAAGAAGAGTCCGGGGACGCCGAAGAAGAAAACAGCAGATAAATCAAATAATTTCATACAATTATGAAAGGTGATAGACTTAATTATGAATAATTCCGAAAGCTATGACGTCATTATCGCAGGTACGGGAGTGGGGGGACTGTACACCGCTTTGTGCCTGCCGGACAATATCAAGGCGCTGATAATAAGCAAAAGAGAGCTGGAGCTGTGCAATTCCGCTCTTGCCCAGGGGGGCGTTGCGGCAGTGTATAAGCCTGTAGACGACGACAATATCGCTTTGCACACAAACGACACCCTTGTGGCGGGAGGATTTAAGAACAATCCCGATTCGGTCAACATTCTTGTTACCGAGGCGGCGGGAGAGATACAGCATATATTGGATATCGGGGTGGATTTTGACAGAGATGAGAACGGCGAGCTTAACCGCACCTTGGAGGGCGGACACAGCCGCAGGAGAATATTCCATCACAAGGATTCCACGGGTGCGGAGGTAACGGCAAAAATTCGCGGCGCGGTACTTGCGAGAGAGAATATAACCGTGCTTGACAACGCGCTGCTGTGCAGAATGAAGAAAACCGACGGCGGCTTTGCCTTTGATATTTTAAGAGAGGGAGTTCACCGCACATATCATTCGAGATTTGCCGTTCTTGCCACGGGAGGAATAGGCAGAGTATATGATTTTACCACAAACTCCGCCATTGCCACGGGGGACGGCATCTCTTTTGCCTATTCGCTGGGAGCGGAGATACGCAGTCTGTCGCTTATACAGTTCCACCCCACCGCCTATAATAACAAGGAATCAAGGGAATGCTTTCTTATTTCCGAGTCTGTCAGAGGAGAGGGGGCGTATCTGCTCAACTGTAATAAGGAGCGGTTTATGGACAGGTACGACGAACGTCTGGAGCTTGCTCCGAGAGATGTGGTTTCACGCTCCATAATCCTCGAAAGCAGAGAAACCGGCAGCAGCGAGTTTTATCTTGATATCCGCTACAAGGGCAGGGAGTATCTCAAAAACAGATTTCCCATGATATTTGAATTCCTGCTTACTCAAGGGATAGACATGGGAAACGATCTTATCCCTATTTTCCCTTGTCAGCATTATCTTATGGGAGGGATCAACGTCGGCACAAATGCGGAAACGAACGTCCAGGGACTTTATGCTGTGGGCGAGTGTTCTCACACCGGCGTTCACGGCAACAACCGTCTTGCGTCCAATTCATTGCTGGAGGCGCTGGTTTTCGGACACAGAGCCGCAGAGGACATCGCTTCAAAGTCTGACGGGGAATATTGCCGCGATGAATTTGAATTCGCACCGGACGATCCGGACGCTGTGCATATCCCCGCAGGCATACGAACGGAGATACGTCATATCATGCAAAGCTCCTATTTCGTTATACCCGACAGGCAGAAAGCCATAGAGGGTTTTGAAAGGGTAAACGCCTTGAGAAAGGATCTGGAAAACGGCAATTATATAACCGACAGGGATTATGTGGAGGCTCATTCCCTTGCGTCGGCGGCATACCTTATCTTGAAAGAGATAATATGATACGGACTTGACATACTGTTTCGGGACCTTGAACATAAAAGGAGGAATGACGGATGGATATAGACAGACAAGATGCGGTCTTTAAGCGCTACGGCAGCATCTATGAAACTATTTTAAGCAATGTTTATCCGGCAAAGAACAGTACCGGCTTTCCTGAAAGGAATCTTTCGGTTAATTTTTCCAAAGCATATGAAGCGAGCGCCCGCATTGCTGATGAAACAGCGTTTAGCTGGTTTGAACTCCAATTTGGGGAAAATAACAGATTTCATGCGGATGCGGTTATCATAAATAAAACCGTTGGCGATATGCTGATAGTTGAGTCCAAACGTTTCAGTGATCCCGCAAAGAAAATTAAGGAAATTGCAGAGGATATTGAACGAATTCATGATTTGATTACAGAATTAAAAAGCGAGAATGACTGTGGAATTTTAAGGATCGATATGTCAAAGATCAACCGATGCTACGGGGTCATTTTAGCGGATGTATGGACGGAAACGCAACTGAAAAAGGATATTCTTGACAGTTACTCGTCCGGAGTACAGGATCCGGAATCGGAAGTCAGCTTTTTAAACAAGTTCTGCGGAGATTTTATACAGGACAGGAAGTTTTCAAATCTGTCATATAACGTGTATAACGTTAAAGAGATTCGGTCGTATAATTTGGTATCTTTTCTCTGGCAAGTGCTTTAGTTTCTGTGAGCAGCGGTATGAACAAGGCGCAATTAATTGCAGAGGCTTGATTAATGAACCAAGCGCACAGAGGCGGCAAGGCGTCGGTTTTACCGATCGATATGGTATAAAATATTTGGAAGAAATGAATAATTTTGTCATTTTGTAATATAATATAATGTCAATATGCACAAAAGGGGAATATGGCAATTATTGCATATGCGAAAATTATAAAAAACTCTTGTAATTTCCATTGCAATGGTTTATAATATTATTGTAGGGTAATCTGCTTTTGATAATCAAGAAAGGGGAGCGAACCTGTGAATAACGAGCAGACAATGACATTTTCCGTATACGAGGACAGGGAAGCGGAGCTGAAAAAAAATCTCACGCTTATTTACGACGCTCTTCGTGAAAAGGGTTATAACCCAATTAATCAGATAGTAGGCTATATCCTTTCCGAGGATCCTACCTATATAACTACATACAACAATGCCAGAAGCCTTGTCAGACATATCGACAGGGACGAGCTCCTGCAGGCTCTTGTAAAGTCCTATTTGGGAGCTTGAGCGCAGGGAATTTTGCGATATTTTGACATCAATTTGTAACCGGTTTGTAATGGTATTTTCCGCAGAACATGGTATAATAAAGATATAAAGGAAAAATCAGCGGGGGTTAATTCTCCGGCGGAAGGGTATTCTATTGTTACCGGTGAAGAGATTCACGTTTACTATAGATACTTTCGTTAAAAGGAGATATTTGAACCGATGAGATTTAATATCCCGGCTTTTTTCCTTGCTTCGGCTATCGCTGTTTCTTCGTCTGCAAGCGGCGCTGTATTTGCGCAGGAGCTTGACAACACTCTTTGCGGCTACGGTCAAGGTCGCGAAACGGATGAATTTAACCGTCCCGTAGGCGCGCTGATGTTCAACGAGCAGTTCGGCGGCTACGGCGCATATGCGTTGAGCGAGGGCGATAATATATGCCTGACTTTCGATCAAGGCTACGAAAACGGCTATACCGCACCGATACTTGACACATTAAAGGAGAAAAATGTCAAGGCTGTGTTCTTTCTTACAGGCGATTATGCCAAAAGAAACGAAGAGCTTGTGCGGAGAATGATCGACGAGGGTCATATTATCGGCAATCACGGCATGGATCACGCTTCTCTGCCTAAACTCGGCGGCGAGGACGCGGAAAATGAAATAATGTCGCTTCACAGCTATGTAAAGGACAATTACGGATACGATATGAAGTATTTCCGCCCTCCTTGCGGAGAATACTCCGAGCTTGCGCTGTCGAGAGTGCAGAACTGCGGATATAAGACAATGGTCTGGAGTTTTGCATACTGCGACTGGGATGTAAACGATCAGCCCGATCCCGAAGAGGCGTTGGAGAGAGTTACATCTGCGGCTCACAAGGGAGCGGTATATCTGCTTCACAGCGTTTCGGCGACAAACTGCGAAATACTTCCGGAGGCTATAGATAAGATCAGAGCCGACGGATTTGAATTCGGTTTGCCCGAGCTTTAAAAAACGACGTCAGGTTCCGTACCGTCGGAATTTTGATATATCCTGTTTTGCTGATGCAGACAGCAGAACATCTCGTTATCTTCCTTGTTTTATATCGCTTTCTTATATGAAAGCTCGCCCCGACGCTAATCGGGGCGAATTTTTTTGCTTTGCGGGACTTAGCGGCTATTGTACCGCTTCCTCTATCCTTAAAAGCTGATTGTATTTTGCGGTGCGTTCTCCTCTGGAGGGCGCGCCTGTTTTTATAAGTCCCGTATTGAGAGCTACGGAAAGATCTGCGATGAACGCGTCCTCCGTTTCTCCGCTGCGGTGGGAGATAATGGCGGAGAATCCGCTGCCGTGAGCAAGTCTGACAGTTTCGAGGGTTTCGGTAAGAGTGCCTATCTGATTGAGCTTGACGAGAACGGCGTTTCCGCAGCGCTGCTTTATTCCCTTTGAAAGACGTTTGGTGTTGGTTACAAACAGATCATCTCCTACAAGAAGTATCCTGTTTCCCAGCTTGGCGGTTATCTCCTCCCAGCCTTTCCAATCCTCCTCGTCGAGAGGGTCTTCTATGGAAAATATAGGGTATTTGTCGCATATCCTTGTCCATCTGTCTATAAGCTGTTCGGTGGTTTGGCGCTGCTGCTGCTTCGGGAGAAGATAATCTCCCTTTTCGCCTTTCCATTCGCTGGCGGCGGCGTCTATGGAGATGAGAAAGTCGTTTCCCGCAGAATAGCCTGCGCCCTCGATCGCTTCAACAATGAGATCCAGCGCCTGTTCTTCCGATGAAAGCTGCGGAGCAAAGCCTCCCTCATCTCCTACGGATGTATTCAGTCCCTTGCCTTTAAGAATGGCGGCAAGCGTATGAAAGACCTCCGAACACATACGCAGTCCCTCTGAAAAGCTGACTGCACCCTTGGGAAAGATCATAAATTCCTGAATGTCAAGGTTATTTCCCGCGTGAGCGCCTCCGTTGAGAATATTCATCATGGGAACAGGCATTTTGGCGGCGTTTGCTCCTCCCAGAAAACGAAACAGCGGTATCTCCAGGCTCTTTGCGGCGGCGTCCGCGCAGGCAAGGCTTACTGCCAGAAGCGCGTTTGCGCCGAGATTTGATTTTTCCTCCGTTCCGTCAAGCTCCCGCAGCCGTCTGTCGATAAGACGAGTATCGGCCGCGTTCATGCCCTTTATTCCGTCACGGATAATTGTATTGACGTTTGCTGCCGCTTTTTGAACGCCTTTTCCCATGTAACGCCTGCCGCCGTCCCTAAGCTCAAGAGCCTCGAATTTTCCCGTGCTGGCGCCGCTGGGAGCTTTTCCTCTGCCGACGGAGCCGTCACGGAGAATAACCTCTGCCTCGACTGTTGGATTTCCCCTTGAGTCAAGGATTTCACGTCCTCTTACGTCCTCGATGTTTTTTTTGAACAGATCCATTTTACACATTCCTTTCCCTCAGAATCCGTTTTCCTCGCGTATGCGCCGGTTTTGCCGCAGCGTATCCCGCCGGAGATCGTATTGGAACGGGTTCTGATGTCAGACTTGTTCGATAATCGGTCTTAAGTCAACACCGCGCAAAGAACGGCTGACGCCTCTGCTCGGTATTGACTTAAATTTATTATAACCCTTTTGAGCTTTTTATGCAGACATTCCGTAAAAAATTTCCCCGCAAAGCATTTTTTTACATTGACCGGTTTACTTTGCCGTAAATTTGTCAACAATAGACCTGTTCGGAGATACGTAAACAGTCCGAACAGGCAATCGCGGCAAAGCGGCGGACTATCTCAAAAAACGAAAAGCGGCAGCGAATATCACGTCGGGCCGCCGCTTGAAATTTCCTGCGTCTGATTTTATGCTTTTGTTCCGATATTACGGTTTTTAAGGAGGGGTCTTTATGGGTAACGGGTCAAAGGGCAGGTCTGTTTTTCATTTTGAAGACGAAAGCAAGCTGACAGCCTTATCCTCGGAGAATGTGACTGCGGCGGACGCGGCGGACGCGGGAGCTGCCTGCGCCGGCGCGGCGGGCGGAGAAGGCTCTAAGCTCCTTGTTTCGCACGGCGGCGGCGGTTCGCAGTCGCTTGCATACGCCTTTGCCGCAGGAGCTGCGTCTGCGGGAGCGCATTGCTTTTTTGCGGGCAATTGCTCCGCTGCCGGCGCGGCATATTCGGGAAAGACTCTCGGCTGCGATATGACCTGTCACATTCATACGGAGATAACGGCGTCGTTCGGCTTATACTCCCGCGACGGACTGACCCTTTTCAGAGCGGAGGAGGAGGCTGTGGAACGGCAGCTTTTATGGGAAAACCGGCTGCCGTACAGCCATTACGGCAAGATAATGAGCTTCGACGGCGCAGACGGGATCTATGCCGCAAAGCTGTCATCACTGCTGGACAGAAGGGTAAAGGGGTTCTATGCCGACGTTTACAGTTCTTCCTCGGCAGTTCTTTCCCTTTGCGAAAATGTTCTTGAAAGCATAAACGACCGTTCGGGAGAAAGGATCGCATTCAGAATAAGCGGGGACGGAAGGAGGATATCGGCATACAGCGAGGCGTCGGGATATATTTTCAAGGATAAACTGACCCTTATCTGCTGCAAATATCTTTTTGAAAACGGTTCGGACGCGGCGGTATGCGGAAAGCCGCCGGCAGTTTTGGAGCGAATGGCAAAAAAATACGGCAGGAGAATAGTAAGCTGCCGCAGCGCGGTGTGCGTAAATTCGGGCAGTCCCTCAAGGCAGTGCAGACAGGCAAGGCGGCTTGCATCCGAGCAGATGTTCACGTCCGACGCAGCCGCGCTCATGCTTATGACAATGAATATAATGGATAAGCGCGGGATCACGCTTAAGGAAGCGGCGGAGGAGCTTCCCGAATATGCGGACGTAAGCCGTTATATCCCCGTGAATACTCCGTCGGAGCTGCTCAAAAGGCTGTGTTCCGTACCGTCGGAGGGTACGGTTTCCGATACGGAAAACGGAAGAGTGACCATCAGACCCGTGCGGACGGGCAAGGGAGTAATGCTTGATGTGGAAAGCTATTCTCTTGAATCGGCGGCGGAGCTGTGCGATTTTTATACCGATATCATAAGAAAAAATTCCCGATAAAGAAAATCACCCAAAATAATGCTTGACATCGGAAGAATTTTGAGGTATAATAAAAACAATTATTGTGTTCGGAATATATTTACAGTTATCTGTGCAGCGGCGGCGGGCGGGCGCGTTATCGATATCCTGCGGAATAATGCGGATATTTGCGGCAGTTCTCCCGATTTTGGGGCGGAAAGGTCATCCGTCCGAAAACGGCGCTGTATCAGCAGAGCCTCCTCGGGAACCGGAGAAATGCTGAATGACGCGGAATTTTTTGTATCGGGCAAAGCGCATTTTCCGCAGAAATACTTGCTGTATTGCAAGGAAAATGGGCAAAGCATGACGCAAAAAAGACAAGTCGGGCAGCGTTTCGGAAATTTCCGAGGAGGTCTGATGAAGAGCTTCGGGATCGGCGGGCAGACGGGAATTTGTTCGGGTGATCTTTTACTGTCCGAGGTCTTGGCTGCGGCAGGAGGGGAGCGGAATTAACCCTCGCGCTGCGGCGGTTTTACGGTAAACGGCATTGAAATTGTGTATTCGGCTTCAAATTCAAAGATATACACGCTGTTTTGGCGGGATACGTGAGCGCCGATGTTCGGCTTATTCGCGGTTTTTGTCCTTGATTTAAGGTGAATTCGGCGCATAAAGATCCCGAAAGCTTTACGATCGGAGCAGTTTCGGGCGCGCCGCAAAGAAATGTATGCGGACATTGGTAAGGACAGACTGTAAGCTCATAGGGTCTGTACGTGAAATGCAGAGATCTTTCCGGCGGCTCGGTTTTATTTGATGGGTTAAAGTGAATATGCGGCGATACCGCTTTGAAAATGTACGCAAAAGCCTTCGCCGTGATTCGCATTTGCGGGATTTAGGCTCGGACTTTGCATATTTTGCGCGCATTGACGCAGGAAATGTTATTGCCCGGCGAAATGCCGATAGTTTTAAGATGTTAAATATTATCCGCAGCACAATAATAAAAAAGGGAAAAGCGTTTTCCCAAGGTAATATGTGATTTCCGCAAACGCGGAAACGTAATTAATGAAATGAGGTATTGAAAATTGTCTGATTATCGGAACAATGAAAACGAAAAGCTAAAAAAAGACGCGGTGGAAAATGAATTCGGCGAGAAGATCGCACCAAAACCCGAAAAAAAAGAGAATAAACCCTATTTTCAGCCAAGGCAGGATACGGATCATCAGCAGGGGGGCTACAGACCTTACAATCCTTCCTATCAGAAAAGAACTTATCAGCGTCCCCAGCTTCCGCCCAGGGGAATGTCGCCGTCTGACTTTAACAGACAGCAGTATCAGGAACGCAGAGATATCCCGAGGACTCAGTCCAATATAAGAGATAACGTTCAGAACGCAGATTACAGGAGCGGCTACAGCAAACCCTATTACAGACCGCAGACGGATCGCAGACCGGTTTATAACCAGAGGCAGTACGACAAGCCATCCTATGACAGGCAGTATCAGAAGCCTGTGTATGAAAGAAGCTACAGCCGTCCCGACGTTTCGGACAGATACCGCGAGCAGACCGTTCAAAGCACGGATCAGCAGGGGGACGTTTCCTATCATTCCAACCACAGAGCGGTAAAGCGTATACCGCTGAAGATCATTCCCCTCGGAGGACTAAACGAGATCGGAAAGAATATGACGGTTTTTGAGTGCGGGAACGATATGTTTATAGTCGACTGCGGTCTTGCGTTCCCCGACAGCGATATGCCGGGAGTGGATCTTGTTATCCCCGATTTTACCTATGTAGAGCAGAATGCGTCAAAAATAAGGGGAATAGTTATTACCCACGGTCACGAGGATCATATAGGAGGTCTTGCTTATCTGCTTAAAAAGATAAATATCCCCGTGTATGCCACAAGACTCACGGTCGGTCTTATCGAGGGCAAGCTCAAGGAGCATAATCTTTTCAGCCAGACAAAGCTGAATGTGGTAACTCCCAGACAAACCGTTAAAATGGGCTGCATGGCGGTGGAATTTATAAGAGTAAATCACTCCATTCCCGACGCTGTGGGTCTGGCGATACACACTCCCGCGGGAATAGTTATCCACACCGGCGACTTCAAGGTGGATTACACGCCCATCGACGGCGGCATAATCGATCTTGCAAGATTCGGCGAGCTGGGCAACAGGGGAGTTCTGGCTCTTATGGCTGATTCCACAAATGCCGAAAGACCGGGTCACACGGCGTCCGAGCGCAAGGTGGGCGAATCCTTTGAAAGGCTTTTCGTCAAGGCGGAGGGCAAGAGAATAATCATTGCTACCTTTGCTTCGAATATACACCGTATACAGCAGATAATAAACAACGCTGTGAAAAACGACCGCAAGGTGGCGGTTTTCGGAAGAAGTATGCTCAATGTTATTTCGGCTGCCATGGAGCTGGGATATCTGTCCGTTCCCGACGGCGTTATCATTGATATAGAAGCTATGAACACCTACCCTGCCGATAAGATAGTACTCATCACCACGGGCAGCCAGGGCGAGCCTATGTCCGCTCTTACGAGAATGGCTATGAACGAACACAGAAGCGTTACCATAACGCCTATGGACTATATAATCATCAGCGCAAATCCTATCCCGGGCAATGAAAAGTTCGTTACAAAGGTGGTAAACGAGCTGCTCAAGGCGGGAGCTGAGGTCGTGTACGAGTCAATGTACGACGTTCACGTGTCGGGTCATGCCTGCCAGGAGGAACTTAAGCTCATAATGGCTCTTTCCCGTCCCAAGTTCTTCATACCCGTTCACGGCGAGTACAAGCACTTGAAAAAGAACGCGGGACTTGCCTACAGCCTGGGAATACCCGAAAGCAGCGTTGTTATCGGAGAGATAGGCGATGTTATCGAAACGGACGGCGCTTCAATGAATGTTACGGGCAAGGTCCCCGCAGGAAAGGTTCTTGTGGACGGACTTGGCGTCGGCGACGTGGGTTCTATAGTTCTCAGGGACAGAAAGCATCTGGCGGAGGACGGTCTGATCGTTGTTGTGGCTACCATAGAGAGCGAGAGCAATACTATACTTGCAGGTCCGGATATCCTTTCGAGAGGCTTTGTTTACGTCAGAGAAAGCGAGGAGATGATGGAGGCTGCAAAGGATGTGCTTAAAAAGACCCTTGAAGAATGTCTTACAGGCGGCGTCAGGGACTGGAACAGCATAAAATCCGGTCTGAGAGACGCTCTCAGCGATTACATCTATATGAAAACGAAGCGCAGTCCCATGATCCTTCCCATAATAGAAGAGATCTGACATGCGCAGTGAGGTGATGATTCATGACAGGCAAGGGTTGGAGATATTTTAAGCTGATATCAATGCTGCTGGTAGCGGCGGCGATGTCCTGTGCTTTCTGCATTGCGGGAACGGACGAAACGCGGTTTTGGGTAATGCTTGCCATAGTTTCGTTTGTGAGCCTTGCGTATCTGGCGTTGTTTCTGCGGTGCGAAAAAAATCTTCACAGCTTTGTTTCGGAAATGGAAAGTCAGCTCAATCTTACGGAAAGAGATTCGCTGTATAAATTTCCCGCTCCCGCGGTCATTACCGACGGGGACGGCATAATCATATGGTTCAATGCGGCGTTTGTGGAGCAGTTCGGTTACAGCGACGCCTACGGCGTTCATCTGAGCAGGATAATAGACATCGATCTGTCCGCAGCCGCATCAAAGCTCGACACGGTGGTGGAGTATCATTCCGGTCACTACCGTGTAAGGGCGCTTACCACGGAGAAAAGAGATGAAAGCGACCTGCCCGTATCTCACCTTACGCTGCTTTATTTTCAGGATATAAGCGAGCTTATGGAGCTGAAAAACGAGTTTTCCCGCAGCAGAAACTGGGTAGCCATGATACTCATCGACAGCTACGACGAGCTTTTCGCAAAGGTCAAGGATTCCGACAGAGCTCATATCACCATGCAGATAGACAAGCTGGCGGAGAGCTTTATCGAGGAGCATAACGGTCTGCTGAAAAAGGTGGCTTCCGACAGATATTTTGCTATGATCAGCGAGGAGGAGCTTGTAAAGCTGGAGGAACAGCAGTTCAAGTCCGTTATCGACAAGGCGCACCAGATAGTTGTTTCGGAGCATAATCCGGTGACGCTTTCCATAGGCATAGGCAGAGGAGGAGCAAATCTTCGGGAAAGCGAGGAAATGGCTC
>JAMPAO010000090.1 GCA_023667165.1 Ruminococcus sp.
AAAAAAGTATTGTTATTTATACTTGCTTGATGAAACAAATAAGAATAATTATGATTTTTATGTTCCAAGAATGATAGAAGTTGTTAAACTGAACAAGAAAAAGGGAGAGAGGAAGCAACGATTTTTTCCGGATGTTGACCAAAATAAAAGGATTATGAATAAAAAATATGATATGTCAATTGCTTGTTTATTAAAAGTAGTATCAAAGGACAATGCGGCTATATTTTGTGGAACCAAAGTAAGTGCAAACAAGATCTTAGAAAGAATCATTGAATTAAACGACAGAGGAGTAGATGTAAAATGTTTAATGGATAGAGCCCAAAAAAATGAGGTTAATAAATTATCAAGATTAATTGACAAGAACTATGGTGATGAGAATCCTTTGTATATTACTTCAAAACTTGGTGTCTTTGCACATCATGGAGGAGTATCGGAAGGAATAAAAAATGCAATCGAATATGCGCTCCGCAAGGGATACATAACTAATGTTGTATGTACTTCTACATTAGCGCAAGGAGTTAATCTTCCAATAAAATATTTAATAGTATCTAGCATATATCAGGGAAATAAAAAAATTAAAGTAAGAGATTTTCAAAATTTAATAGGAAGAACAGCAAGATCGGGAATGTTTACAGAGGGGACTATTATTTTTTCTGATCCCTTTGTTTTTCAAAATAAAAAGAATAATTGGGAATGGAAAGAACATAAAAAACTGTTAGAATCATCAAATTCCGAAAAATGTAGCAGTGCACTATTAGAAATAATAAAGCCAAAAGAATTTAGCAAAAAGAAACGCAACTTTTATAAATTAATAACAATATATTATAATAATAAGACAAGCTATGAAAAAATCATTCAGTCGTTACATAACCTATCAGAAGAACAACTATTAAAATGGATCAATCATATAATAAGTGTTTTGGGTAAAATAGAGGGATTCATATCACTTGCTTTAATTGATTCCGATTACTCTGAGGAATTTATAGATACAATGTTAAAATCTACTCTTGCTAATTCACTGGCAACTGACGAAGAGAGAGAGCAATTACATAAATTGTTTAGGCTTATATGTAATCATATTTTAGAGAAGTTCCCTGAAGCAGAGGATAAACTAGCCTTTTCAAGATCCTTGATTTCCAGCGATAGCTATATAGAAATGAAAAAAGAAATTGATTGTTTGGATATCAATGAAATAGGAACAGATGAATTACTTGTTTTTTCACTTCATATGATTTTGAAATATAGTCCAACGATCAAAATAATGAAGAAATTTGAAAAAGCGGAAAGTGTAATTGAAATTGCAAAAATGTGGATGAAAGGAGATTCGTATTACTCAATACTGAAATATGCAAACAAAATCGGCTGCTTATTTTATTGGTATAAAAGATTAAAGCCAGTATCTCTTGACGAGATAGTATCAGTATGTGACGAAGATTTTGGATATTCGTCATCTATTATTATCAATAGTATATGTGAAATAATCAATCAAAGAAATGATGATAATGCATCGGAATGTGTTATGCAGTTACAAAATATTATGCAAAGCCTTAAATACGGACTTCGGGATAGAACAGCAATTCTTGTATATGAATTAGGATTTAATGACCGATACTTATCACAAGAAATTGCAAAGTTAATAGGAGCGTGTCATAATAAAAATGAAGCAATGGCTACAATTAAAAAAAAGAAAAGCGAAATAAAGGAATTATTAAATGAATATCCGTCCGTTTTTTTGAACCGATTGGAGAATATATAGTTCTGAATTATAAACTGTGTAAGTGCATTTTCAGATAAAAACGCCATTATTAAAAGTGGCAGCCCTAAAAAACATTTAACGTAAACTGTAAGATTTACAGATAAAGAGCAGATTATCATAAATTAAAATTACTGTATTATTTTACCGTTTCGGTAACATTCACTGATATAATCCCTCGGCTGATAAAAAAAGTCTGAATTATAATTTGAAATGGCATCATTGATCCATGAAGAGTAAACATTTTTCAGAGTTTCAATAATATCTCCGTCATCAACATCTTCGATCAGCCGTTCATACACCTCTCCGATTGTCCAGTAATCGGGAGTTTCATATTTACAGTCTTTTTCATTATCAAAGCTGCCGCTTTGCAGATCACACGAAGAAATAAATTCGTTGGCAACCATTGCGATAGGTTCACAGTGAAGAACATCCGCATGGCTGAAAATTCTCCCGATAATTTTATCTCCCAGCAACGAAACAACTTCTGACCGTTTCAGTCTGCACTGCCTCCCGATAAATTCTATAAGACTGCATGTGTAAAACAATGCACTGTTATTTTTCATCATTTACCTCATATCCTTTCTGAAATTCAAGAGCCGTAAGCGCCCTTGCAGTGTGAAAACTTATCTGGTGGGTGGGCTTTTTAAATTTGGCAAGCTCCCAGAAAGCCGTTCTTGAGATCTTACCGTCAATATAATTTTGTACGTAATTAAATATTGTATCATCAGCCATAGGTCCTTCTACTACGTCATAGTCATGAGGCGTACCTATACGGCAGGCAGTGATAAAATCAAGCCATTCCTCAGTCATTTCGGTAAAATTCAGTATCTTCAGAGAAGCGTTGGGTGTATAGATGTATTCGCTTATAAATCCATTTCCGCTGAAGCGTGTTGCCCAGCGCTGCGCCTGTTCCTTTAATAAAGTACAGTAAAAACCAAAATAAAAATCCTTATTGAATTTGGCAGTCCTTATTTCAGGAAATTCAACAATTTCCTTACTTCCGTGATATAAAATCATGCTATCTGTTTTAATCCTTTCCTTCAAATATTACTATATTTTATTATAGCATATAAACATAACTTTTTCAACTGTTTTTTTTTTTTTTAATATGAGGCAATGCCACACATGTCACGTGCGGCATTGCCCTTAAACTCATCTTATCACCAAAACTGTATTTTCTATTTTGTTACTTCCGTATGTACGGTAGATTTGCTTATTCCGAATTTTTTCGCAGCGGCTCTGACGGTTGCACGGCTTTCTATTATATATTCTCCGAGAATTAACGCCCTTTCTTTTTGCTCGTCATAGGTAAGAGTGTTCATATTAGCCTCCCCGTTACAGTTTTTCGCTTTTTAAGGCTTAATAACATTTTATGCGGGGGAGAGCCTGTAAATGACTTTTGTTGAAATATGTACAACCCTGTTATCGCTTTTTTCGAAAATTTCCCCGTATGTTAAGCAAACCGTTTTTTGGGGAGGGTGGAAATTTTATAAACCCTTACGGTACGCGGCTCTCTTTCCGTCTGAGGAGGGGATAAAGCCTTAAATGGGTGTTCATTTAATAACAGTGTATCGCTAAAGTTTATTCAAACCATACGCATAAGTAATAAAATGGTAACAAAAGGATAGCGGGATAGTGATATAATATAATATAAGCTGATTTGATACGGCATTCAAGGGCAGCAAAATTATTTCAATGCGGCACAATAAAAAGGAGCGTTCGGTCATGAGAGAATACCCTTTGAGCATATATATCAAGTGCGATAAAAAAATCTGCCATATCATTCCCTGTGTGCAGCGAAAGCACGATGGGGTAGGGATAGCGGCATATGTTACCTCTTCGCTTCCGTTTGCTTCACGCAGCGACGGGGAACTGGGGAAAGCAGTTGCCGGCGGCTTTGATTATATACTCCGAAAATACGAAAACGATGAGGATATCGACGAGGCTGTTACCAAGCAGATCCCTTGGAAAAAGCGGGGGAATGTACATATCATCAGGTATAAGAGCGGAGAGTATAAAATCAGCATTGATTATATAAATCACGAGATCATGACTACCAATACGGCGGCTGTCCGCAAATATCCGGCAGATATCTCCGTTGAGGAGTTGGGGAAAGCGGTGCGGTCTGCAATTGAGCTTGCTCTGGATTATATGAACAGGCAGGAGATCACGGTGTATCACTCCGATCAAGAGGGACTTCTTTTTGTTCCCAATGCTGTGGGAAATACGGGATATGTTTTGTCTGACCGCTGCATAAGAGTTCTTCCGCCGTATATACCGGAGGATATCCGAGCCGCCGCAAAGGAAGCCTTTGACTATGCCGCCGCAAATCCAGCAGACAAGCGGACGAAAAAGGAACGGAAGGAAAATTTGCCCTGGCGCGAATTTTCCAAATACAAGAGCTTCCGCGGCTTTGTAAAATCTCATCACTGCGTGGAAATGCACCGCCTGACCGATGGCAGGCTTGTGTTTATACCCACTCTCCGCATTGATACCTATGAAAGCCTGTTCGCCGAATGTGATGCAATCCGGATCGTCAGAAGCGGCGGTATATCGGATGAAAAATTCAAGGAGGAGCTGTTTGCCGCCTTTGAACTGTGCAGACTGATATACGAAAAGGATAAGGAGCCGGACACGGTGAAATGTGAAGGATTTTTTGAGTATATCGGAGAGCTTGCCGGACAGCTTGAAAGTGAGGAATTATAAGATGTTTACAATAAAACATAACGAGCTTTCGGCGGAGGAGTTTATTTTTCTGTGGGAAAGCGTTTGGGGAGAAGCTCCCACTCTCGGTCAGACAAGGCTTGCTATGGAAAACACTCTTTTTCGGGTATCGGTTTACGACGGTGAAAAGGTCGTCGCTATGGCGAGAATGATAGGCGACAAGGGACTTGATTACTACATCAAGGACGTGGCTGTACTTCCCGAATATCAGGGCAGGGGAATAGGGCGGACGCTTATTGAAGAGCTTATGAAATACATAAACGGCAACGGCGTTTGCGGTACCGAAATTTTCGTTGAGCTTTGTGCAATGCCCGATAAGGCGCCTTTTTACGAAAAATTCGGTTTTTCCGCCAACGAGGGCAGGCGGCTTAAAATGATGTACCGAATAGAAAATACAAACGAGGAATAATATAGGAATGAATGAAAAAAATATGAAATGTGAATTTTTGCTTATTGCAAAGATATTAAATGAAAAAATGAATACTGTTCCGTTGTTATTCGGTTCGTTAGGCTTGGAGCAGCGGCTTGATACGGATCTTAACGCCGACGACATTGACGTGCTTATTCCGGAAAAATTATTAAATGACGGTTGGGACGGCATTGCTGGAATGATGTCGGCAAACGGTTATTCACTTTACGACACCGGTGAACACAGCTTTGAAAAAAACGGTTTGAGCATTGTATTTGCTTCAATAGAGAGTTTAGCTCCTTTTGCCGGCGTCGATCTGGAAAATATTCCCGTTATTGAGGAAAAGGGTATCCGTTATAAACTTTTGGTGCTGAGCGATTATTTAAAAGTATATACGGCGTCTTTAAATGACGGGTACAGAAAAAATGTAAAAAACAAAAATGACCGTCACAAAATCGATTTGATAAATCAAGCGCTTTGCAAGGAGGATAGGTCAATATGGGAATGATCGAAGAAACCGATGAACTGTGTCTTGACTGGAACAAGCTGTGCAATATGCCGCAGGGGTGCAGGGTGATCCCAGCGGCGGTTCAGAATGTGAACACGGGGGAGGTGATACTGATAGCGTACGTAAACGAGCAGGCGCTTAAAGAATCCATACGGCTGAGAAAGGTCGTGCTTTGGAGCACCTCGCGAAACAAGCTGTGGTATAAGGGGAGGGAATCGGGCAATACCTTTACTCTCCACAGAATACTTGTAAACTGCGAGCAGAATTCTCTTGTTCTTATCGCCTCCCCCGACAAGGGCAACATATGCCACACCAGCTTTAACGGTAAACCCAACAACTGCTATTACCGTGAGCTTGATATGGATACAATGAAGCTTGTAAACTTAAATGAGAAAGGAAACAACTGATATGAGCGTACTTAACGATCTTTACAATGTGGTGTCAGACCGCAGGATCAATCCGCAGGAGGGTTCTTACACCTGCTACCTTTTTGAAAAGGGACTGGATAAGATCTGCAAAAAATGCGGCGAGGAATGCACCGAGATGGTCATTGCCGCAAAAAATGCTGACAATAACGAGCTGAAAAACGAGATAGCCGATCTTTTCTATCACGTTGCCGTTCTCTGCGTGCAGCAGGGACTTGACATCGCCGATGTTGAGGAGGTTTTGCGGGAGAGAAGCAAAAAAATCGGAAACCTGAAAAAAATTCACGTTTCCGATCATAATACCTGATCATTTTCGCCCTATAATAAGTTCGTACATTACGCCGAACCATTCCCTTATCCAGTAGGACGGCAGCAGAAAAGGGGAGGTGGAGGAGCTTTTTGAGTAAACCTCCATTCCCTGCTTTTTTGCTGTCATTTTTGCCCTTAGCTGATGAAATTCACTGGTAATAAGCACTCCTTTTCGGGGCAGACCGAGCGAGTCCGTTATCTCAAGGCTGTTCCGTATGTTTTCAAATGTGTTGCGGGATCTGTCCTCGGTAATTATTCTTTCGGGGTCTATCCCCATGTCCGTCAGCGCGTCCTTTATGCACTGCGCTTCGGATATTGGCTCGTCGCTGCCCTGTCCTCCCGAGGCTATGCATATGGCGTTGGGATTTTCCGTAAGGTATTCATAAGCCGCATTGATACGGTTGTTTAGCATAAGAGAGGGTCCGCTTTCCTTGACGCGGCAGCCCAGTACTATGGCGGGTACAGGCTCGTCCGGAGGAACGTTTGCGGCTGCAGCCATAAACACCGATATGACAGCGGCGCATATGACGCATATAGCTGCTAATGCCGCCGCAGATATAATTATCAGCCGTCCCGCAGGCAGGGCGGCAGCTCTTGCCACAGCCTCGCGCTTTAGACACAGCAGGAAAATAACGGCGCACATTGTCATTCCCGCCCCGTTGCCGGCGTTGAATTTGGTAAATATACCGGAAGCGGCAAAGAGCAGGAAAAACAGTACCGACAATATTTCCGCCCCTGTAAAAAGAACCGTCTGCAAGGCTGCCTTGTCGGGATAGAAGTTCATCATAATGCCTGTTTGAGCGCTTGCGCCAATTGATCCGGGCATGACGTGCCTCTGCCTTTGCAGTCAACGTTTTCAAGACGGGAGATGACATCCTCGGCTTTCATTCCCTTGACAAGGCGGCATATGCCTTGGGTATTGCCGTTGCAGCCGCCGATTATCTCAGCGTTTTTGATAACGCCGTTTTCTACCTCTATAATGAATTTTTTGGAGCAAACTCCCTTTGGTGTGTATTCGATGGTCATTGCGATTACTTCCTTTCAAATTTATTTTTTGCTGCACAGCTTTAAAAGCCGGTCGATATTTTCCTTGTCGGTGGTGTATTTGCCTATGCTGGTGGGTTTGGCGTTGTAAAGTCCGTGGAAATCCGATCCGCCCGTTACGATAAGATCGTATTTTTTGGCAGTTTCCAACAGCATTTCCTGCTGTTTTTTCCCTGCGGAGAAGTGATAGACCTCCACGCCGTCTATTTTTCCGTTCTTTCCGAGATCTTCCAGCAGATCAACGGAATCATATACCAGAGGGTGAGCAAGCACTGCCGCGCCTTTTGCGGAGTGGATAAGCTCCAGTATATAATTTACGTCGGGATATTCCCTTTCCACTATACAGCTTCCCGTTTCCTCGTTAAACAGCCTGTCGTTGAGCTTGCCGTAAAAATGAGTGGAATAGCCGTATTCAATGAGAGCGTGAAGAATGTGCTGCTTGTATACAGCCTTTGAGCCGCTGACGTGTTTCATAATATCCTCGGCGGTAATGGGGAAGAGCTTCAAAACGTTTTCCACAGTTTCCTTCGCACACTGCTGACGTATCTCGCTGCATCTGCGGCATATTCCTTCAAGCCTGTCCGGCTTTTGAGGCGCGTAGCAGAGGATATGCACCTTTCGGTTGCGTTCTTTATCCCATGCGGTGAGTTCAACTCCCGATATCGTCTGGATACCATACCGTTCGCCCAATACCCTTGCACGGGAAACAGACGACATGGTATCGTGGTCGGTGATGGAGATAAAGTCCAGACCGATCCTTTTGGCCTGCGCAATGATCTCTTCCATACCAAGAGAACCGTCGGACAGGGTAGTATGTACATGAAGATCGCCTTTCATAAATATGGTTCATCCTTTCCGTATACATAGCTTTGTGTTACCCCTGTATATACTTTTTTATTATAACATATTTAACGGGTGAAGTGCAAGGGTTTTTTTATTTTTTATGTTGTTTTTCTTGACTTTGAACTGTAAATGTGTTATAATTTTCAAAATTATATGCTTCCGAAAGGGGAAAGATCTATGAGTACATGGCAGCTTTTTTGCGATAAATGGGAATTTTCCAAAAATCCCATCGGTACCGGTTATTCGGACGGACTTGATTGGCATGAGGTTGAGATACCTCATGATTACCTTATTTATGATACGCATAATCTTTATGAAACGTCAACAGGCTGGTACAGGAGAAGATACAATTGCGTCAAGGATGAGAATATCCGCACTTCTCTGAGGTTTGAGGGCGTTTACATGGACAGCAGGGTATATGTAAACGGCGTGCAGGCGGGAGAATGGAAATACGGCTACTCCACCTTTGAATTTGATATTACGGAGCTTTTGAGGGACGGGGATAATCTTATAACGGTAAGAGTGGATTACCGTGAGCCTAATTCAAGGTGGTACTCCGGCGCGGGTATTTACCGAAGAGTATGGCTTAAAGAATACGGAAATATACATATTACAAATGACGGAGTTTACATAAGCGGAGATATTTCGGGCAATGTGACCGTTTCGGCAGAGGTCGAGCGTCCCGAGGGAACGGGCGTAGGCAGTCTTGCGGTAAGGCATATCATATATGACGGAGAGAAGGAGATAACAAGAAGCGAATATCCTTGCTGCGCATACGATAAAAGCCGTATCACCGAAACGGTACGCAAGGACGGCTGTGCATATTCGGTAAATACAGTCACTCTTAAAATACCCGAGCCTGTTTTGTGGGATATCGACGATCCTCATATGTACGACTGCGTTACGGAGATATTGCAGCAGGGTAATGTTATCGACAGGGAAAAAAGCAAATTCGGTCTGCGTAAGGCGGAGTTTACAACGGACAAGGGTTTTTTCCTCAACGGCAGACATCTGAAGCTTCACGGCTGCTGCGAGCATCACGATCTGGGCTGCCTGGGATCGGCTGTGAATCCCGCCGCCATAAGGCGCAAGCTCGAAAAACTGCGTGTAATGGGCGTAAATGCTGTGCGTACAAGCCATAATATGCCTGCGGTTGAGTTTATGGAGTTGGCGGACGAAATGGGTTTTCTGATCCTTTCCGAGGGTTTCGATATGTGGGAAAGACATAAAACCGACAACGATTATGCGGGATTTTTTCCGGAATATATCAAAAAGGATGCTGCTTCATGGATAAGACGGGACAGAAACCATCCGTCGGTGATTGCGTGGAGCATAGGAAACGAGATATATGATACTCATGCGGACGACAGGGGACAGGAAGTGACCTCTATGCTCATGGGACTGGTAAAAGAGCATGATCCGAGAGGAAACGGATACGTTACCATAGGCTCCAACTATATGCAGTGGGAGAATGCGCAGAAATGCGCGGATATACTGAAGCTTGCGGGATATAATTACGCGGAACGCCTGTACGCGGAGCATCACGAAAAGCATCCCGACTGGATGATATACGGCAGCGAAACGTCTTCTGTTCTGCAAAGCAGAGGTATCTATCATTTCCCGCTTTCTCAGGCTGTGCTGGCGGACGACGACGAACAGTGTTCTTCTCTCGGAAACAGCGTTACCTCATGGTCTGCAAAAAGCACGGAGGCGTGCATTATTCCCGACAGAGATGCTGAATTTTGCGCAGGTCAGTTTATATGGACAGGCTTTGATTACATAGGCGAGCCTACGCCATATGCCACCAAAAACAGCTATTTCGGTCAGATAGATACGGCGGGTTTTCCGAAAGACAGCGCGTATATTTTCCGTGCGGAGTGGACGGATCATAAAAAATCGCCTTTTGTGCATATTTTTCCCTACTGGGATTTTTCCAATGGGCAGCTTATTGACGTCCGAGTTGCATCAAACGCTCCCAAGGTGGCTTTATTCTTCAACGGAGTAAAGGCGGCGGAGATGGATATTGACCATGCTCACGGTAAAAAGCTGACGCTTGATACGGTAATACCATATTCCAAGGGGGAGCTTACGGCTGTTGCCTATGACGAAAACGGAAACGAAACAGCACGTGACGTACAGCGTTCTTTCGGAGATACCTCCCGCATACGTCTGACGCCCGATAAAACAACTCTCAAGGCGGACGGAAGAGATCTTATATTCATTGATATTTCCGCATATGACAGCGAGGATAATTTTGTTGCCAACGCCAACAACCGCGTATTCGTTTCCGTTTCGGGAGCGGGCAGGCTCATAGGTCTTGACAACGGAGATTCCACCGATTATGACGGCTATAAAAGCGTTTCCAGGCGTCTTTTTTCGGGAAAACTGCTTGCGG
>JAMPAO010000091.1 GCA_023667165.1 Ruminococcus sp.
ATATGCAAGCAAGACGTGCACAAAGGCGTTAGCCGCTCTTTGTGCGGTGTTGCCTTAAGCTCAAAGCAAATACATAAAATCATTTCAAGCCGCAGCTTGAACTGTCTTACATCTCTATGGGTTTTCCGGTTTTCTTGATTATAAAGCTCTCAAAGGCGGCGGGGTCGTAAAGCCCGCTTCCGCCTGTGACAACGGCTTTTTTGGGATCAAGATACAGCAGATAACAGCCGTTTTGCCTGCGTATCCGCTCTATTTTGGAATATTCGGCGGTGAAGGGTCTTTCGTCCTTTTCTCCCTGATACTGAAAATATTCCTCGTAGAATAAGAAGCGGCCGCATAATCCCGATATCCACATCCGTATGCCGAACGCCGCTATTGCTGCGGGAATCATTATCCCGAAAATAACGGCGGCGGCGATCATCTGTACGCTCGGTTCGCCGTAGGCAAAGCTTATGTACAAAACAAATCCGCCCGCCAGTGTCCTCGGTATGCACAGCAGAGCTATTATGAAAAAGATCGTGTAGGGGATCGGATAGAGCTTTCGCACTTTTGTTTTAAGGGTGATATCGAAAACAGGCTCGTCCATTTTTCTCTTCCTTTCACGCTTTGTCTGCGCCCGCAAACCTCTCAAGGGCGTCAATGGCTCTTTGAGCGACGGCGGCGTATCTTTCCTGTTTATCCTTTATCCTCGCCCCTATATCGGGAAGTATTCCCATATTGGCTCCCATAGGCTGGAAATTTGTCACCGTTTCATCGGAAATATATCTTGCAAGCGCGCCGGTCATTGTTTCGCGCGGAAGTATAAGGGTTTCCTTTCCCGAAAGCCGCCTTGCCATGTTAAGTCCCGCCATTATTCCCGACGCTGCCGATTCCATATATCCCTCTACTCCGGTTATCTGTCCCGCAAAAAATATTTCGGGGCGGTCTTTCAGGGAAAAATCTCCCCTTAGCACCCTCGGGGAATTGATGAACGAGTTGCGGTGCATAACGCCGTAACGCACAAATTCCGCGTTTTTCAGCCCGGGTATCATTGAAAAAACCCGCTTTTGCTCCGAAAATTTCAGATTTGTCTGAAATCCCACGATATTGTAAAGACTTCCCTCTGCGTTTTCGCTTCTGAGCTGCACCGCCGCATACGGCCTTTTCCCCGTAGCGGGGTCTGTAAGTCCCACAGGCTTCATAGCGCCGTAGCGCATAGTATCTTCTCCCCGCTTTGCAAGGACCTCTATGGGCATACAACCCTCGTAGACGGTAAATCCGTCGGGAGGATCATCCCTGTCAAAATCGTGAAGAGGCGCAGACTCGGCGTTTTTCAGTTCCTGCCAAAAAGCGGTGTATTCCTCTTTTGTAAAGGGACAGTTGATGTAATCGCCGTCCCCTCTGCCGTAGCGGGCGGCGAAAAAGATCCTGTCCCTGTCAAGCGAATCATATGTTACTATGGGCGCGGCTGCGTCGTAGAAGCTGAGATAGCCGCCGCAGAGCTTTTCTATCTCCTCCGCCAGTCTGCCTCCCGTAAGAGGTCCCGTGGCGATTATGACATTTCCCTCGGGGATATTTTCCGCCTCCGTGCATTTAACGGTTATATGCGGCTCGTTCACTATCCTTTCGGTAACAAGGTCGGAAAATTTCTCCCTGTCCACCGCCAGCGCTCCCCCTGCCGCAACGGCGGTCATACCGGCGCATTCCACGGTCAAAGAGCCGAGCCTGCGCATTTCTTCCTTGAGCAGTCCCGCCGCGGAGTTTATCCTCATAGCTTTCAGGGAATTGGAGCATACAAGCTCGCAGAAGCCTTTGTATTTATGGGCGGGAGTAAATTTTTTCGGCTTCATTTCCCAAAGCTCGGTATCATATCCCGCCGACGCAAGCTGCCAGGCAGCCTCGCAGCCTGCAAGTCCTGCGCCTATCACGGTTATTTTTTTATTCATTGAACAGCTCCTTTATCAGAGGTAAGAAACGGAAAGCCTCGTTTTCCGCTGACGGCGAAAAAATGAACTGACTGTTTTATCCGCACAGCTTTTTGCAGTTCGTTTTATGCCGCCGTATCGGTATAATTCACAATTGCCACCTCTGTCATAGCTCTTTTGCACCTTTCAAGGATCTCCTCTATCCTCTGCAGCGTTTCACCGCTGTATACTGTTTCGCCGCATTCGCTGCATTTCATACATGGAACGTTTTTGATGATAACAATGCAGTTTTTCAGCTCGGCGGTATGAACAGGCACGCTTTCATCCATATCTGATTTACAGAAAAAGCATTTCATAAATTATAACCTCTTTCTTGTTTTTAAGTCGGTTTTCCAATTATCCCGCGTCGGATAATAAGCTGTAATTATCCATAGATACTCATTATCCGTGCCGCATACAGCGTGCATATGCCTGCCGTTTGAATCACAGCCAAGTATAAGACAGCTTGGATAAGGATGATCCTCCGGATACTGTTCAATTATTTCTCCTTCTTGACGGCAATCTCATACCCGCAGCCGTCCTTCAGGCAGAACAGCTTGCCGCTTTTTTTGAACAGGGTCGTGCCGTCGCCGCACTTGGGGCATTTGTCGGAAACGGGAGTGTCCCAGGTCATAAAATCGCAGGTCGGATTGTCCTCGCAGCCGAAATATTTTTTGCCCTTTTTGGATTTCTTCTGCAATACCTTTTTGCCGCACTTGGGGCATATACCCCCCGTGGGTTTGATTATTTTCTTTGTGTTGGTGCATTCGGGGAAACCCGTGCAGGCAAGAAAACGCCCGAACCGCCCCAGCTTTATGACCATAGGCTTGCCGCACACTTCGCAGACCTCGTCCGTTTCCTCGTCGGGGACCTTTACACGCTTGCCGTCCATTGCCTTTTCCGCCTTTTCGAGAGTATCGGCGAAATCTCCGTAGAAATCGTCCAAAGTTTCCACCCAGTCCTTTTCTCCGATCTCGACCTTATCAAGGCTGCTTTCCATGGAGGCGGTGAATTTGGTATCTACTATCTGCTTGAAATGATCCTTCAGCAGTTCGGTGGTAACATCTCCCAGTCCCGTGGGCTTTAACTGTTTGCCGTCCCGCTCCACGTAATAGCGGTTGATTATGGTGGAAATGGTGGGAGCATAGGTCGAAGGTCTGCCTATGCCGTTTTCCTCCAGTGCCTTTATAAAAGAAGCCTCGGTATATCTTGCGGGCGGCTGGGTAAAGTGCTGTCTGCCCTCTATGTTTTTCAGCTTCAGGATATCTCCTTGATTTATCTCCGGCAGCACCTTGTTCTCCTCATCGTCTTTTGATTCTTCGTAAAGCGCGGTAAATCCGTCGAATTTCACGGAAAAACCCGTTGCCTTGAAGCTCATGCCGTTTGCGGATATATCCACCGAAACCGTGTCCAAAAGAGCGTTTGCCATCTGGCTTGCTATAAATCTTTCCCATATAAGCTTATACAGCTTATACTGCTCCGCCGTAAGACTGTCCTTGACTCTTGCGGGGGTTATCTCCGGGGTCGACGGGCGGATAGCCTCGTGTGCGTCCTGCGCTCCCGCCTTTGATTTGTATACCTTGGGAGATGCGGGCAGATAATTCTTTCCGTAAGCCTCTTCAATATATTTATACGCCGAAGCTCTTGCCTCGTCGGATATCCTCAGGCTGTCCGTTCTCATATAGGTTATAAGACCGACCGCACCCATTCCCTCTATTTCAACGCCCTCGTAAAGCTGCTGAGCGGCTCTCATGGTCTTTGCCGTCTGAAATCCCAGCTTTTTGGAAGCCTCCTGCTGCATACTCGACGTGGTAAAGGGAGCTGCGGGAGATTTTCTTCTGACAGATTTTTTAACTCCCGTTACCTCGAACTGCGCGCCGTCGAGAGCTTTCAGTATCTTGTCTGTTTCCTCCTTTGAGTGCAGCTCGGTTTTTTCCTTGCCTATTCCCGTGAAAACGGCGTCGAACTGTTTTTTTGACGAGGGAGCGGTCATTTTTGCCTCTATCGACCAGTATTCCTCGGGTTTGAACGCGTTTATCTGTTTTTCACGGTCGACGATCATCTTTACCGCCACCGACTGCACACGTCCCGCGGAAAGACCTCTTCTTACCTTTTTCCATAAAAACGGTGACAGCTTATATCCCACGATCCTGTCCAGGATACGCCTTGCCTGCTGAGCGTTTACAAGATCCAGGTCTATCGAACGGGGGTGCTCCATACCGTAATTTACGCCCGTTTTCGTTATCTCGTTGAAGGTTACGCGGACGGGTGCGTCCACGGGTATATCCAGAAGCTGGGCAAGATGCCATGAAATAGCCTCTCCCTCGCGGTCGGGGTCGGTAGCGAGATATACGATATCCGATTTTTTGGCTTCCTTTTTAAGGGAGGCTATGACCTCCTCCTTATCTTTCATAGGCACGTAAACAGGTTCGAAGCCGTTGTCAATGTCCACGCTCAGCTTTGATTTCTGAAGATCTCTCACATGACCCATTGAAGCCATTACCTCAAAGCCGCTGCCGAGATATTTCTTTATTGTTTTGGCCTTTGCAGGCGACTCAACTATTACAAGATTTGACATTTTGCCGACCATTCCTTCCAAGTTATATATTTAGAGCAAAGCATAAAATTGACCTCGCGTTTGCGAAAAAAGATACCTGTCAGATCGCCGCGTTCTTTGCCTATAACGCTCTGTAGCTGCCGTTTTTTGCGCTGACCGCACCCGTTATCTCAAGCTCCGTAAGGCTTGCAAGAACGCTGCCTATATCCTCGCCGGTGGCTGCGGCGATATCGTCGGCTCGCATGGAGCCGCCGTTTAATGCGGTGAGTATTTTAAGCTGTATGCCGTCAAAGTCCGCCGGATCCGTTTTTGATTTTACGGCAGTTTCTTCGGCGGTATGCCCGTTATCCGTCCGGAGCTTCTTTTCGCGAGCCTCCGCAGGCTTATCCGAAAGTGAGTTTTTCTTTTCGGAACGGGTTTGAGCTTCATCTCTTGCCGAAACATCGCCGAATTCTCTTAAGACCTCTATTGCGCGGTAAAGCTCGCTGCTTTCGTCTATTGTATGCTGTATTTCCGAGCAGTATTCAAAGGTTATGTCGCTTATTCCCATAAGAGGGACTGCGCCGTCGCGGAGAAGACGCATATTTCCGCTGTATCTTTTATCAAAAAGATCGTGGGGAGGCACTACAAATACGGTCTTGCCCTGTTCCGCCGCATGGGACGCGGTATTGAGCGATCCGCTCGCCTCTCCCGCCTCGATCACCGCGGCGCTCATGGTCAGACCGGAAAGTATTCTGTTCCTTTGGGGAAAATTTCTCGGAAACGGACTTGTTCCCGGCAGATATTCCGTTATCAGCGCTCCGTTTTCCGTGATACGGCTCCGCATAGCGGAGTTCTTTTTCGGGTAATCCACGTCGATGCCCGCGCCCAGTACGGCAAAAGTTCGCCCGCCGCTGTCCGCCGCCGTTCTGTGGGCGCATATGTCAATGCCCTCGGCAAATCCGCTTACGATATCAAAACCCAGCCTCGCAAGCACCCTTACCATACCCGCCGTCACTCTGAGGCTGTAGTCCGAGGGATTGCGGGTGCCGACTACGCTGATGCCGAGCCTGTTGTCTATATCGGAAATATCGCCCTTGTAAAAAAGCACCGGAGGAGGGAAATCAATGCATTTCAGTCTTTGGGGGTAAAGCTCGTCGTCGAACGTAACAATGCTGATACCCTTTTTTTCGCAGTGATCGTATATCTTTTCCGCCGCCGAAACAGGAGCGGAACGCGCTTTTTCAACGACTGCCGCCGACATACGGTGTTCCGCTCCGTCCCGCGCGAGAGCATGGTAGATATCCTCCGCACTGTCAAATTCGCCGGATATTTTTCCAAGCAGCGTTGTACCCGCGCCGAAAGCTATGACCGACCAGAGCCTGTAGACCGTATTGTAATACCGTTCCGAAGCGTTCATGACAGATTTCCTCCTCAAATGCGGGGCAAACGGATCCGATACTGCCGAAACGCGGAATAAATATATTTCACGGATCAACCGGCGTGAAACATATTTATTCGGCGTTTTTGACCCTTACCGCCTGCCAAGCTCCCACATGATTATCGCTGCGGCTGCGGACGCGTTAAGGGAGTTTACTCTTCCGTGCATTTTTATCGTTATCCTCTTGTCCGCAAGCTCCGCGTGTTCCTCGGGCAGACCACTGCCCTCGTTGCCGATCATTACCGCTCCGCCCGATGAGAAATCGCATTCGTTCAGCGGCTGCGCGGAATTTTCGATGACGGCGGCATAAATCTCGACGCCGCGTTTTTTCAGCTCAGAAACCGCTTCCTCAATGCTTGTTTGAGCAATTCTCACCCTCATTATGCTGCCCATGGCGGAACGCACCGTTTTGGGGTTGAAAATATCGCAGCAGGAGCATACCATTACCCCGTCGATCCCGCAGGCGTCGGCTGTTCTGAGCATCGTACCCATATTTCCCGGATCCTGTATATTGTCAAGGATAAGATATCTGCCGCCTTTTTTTACGGAGCTTAGCAGCCTGTCCCGGGTCATATCGGGCATTTCGCATACCGCGAAAACTCCCTGAGGCATCTGCGTCCGGGACATGACCCTTGAAAGCTCCTCGGTGATAAGGTAAAAGGAGCAGTCCTCAAGCTCGTAAAGAGGTTTCAGCAGCGGCGAGTATTTTTCCCGCGCGCCGTCGGTAACGAAAACCGTTTTTATTACAGCGCCCTCCGACGCGGCGTCGGACGCCAGCCGCGCTCCCTCGACCGTGAAAAGGCGTTCCCTTTTCCGTGCTTTTTTATCCTCGCACAGTCTTTTGTACAGCTTTATTTTTTCATTGGCGGCAGAGGATACGCTCACAAATCCGTTCATTTTGTATTTCCTTTTCAATAATACTGCCGAAAGACATATTACCCGTAAAAAACGGCTGTATCACAATGGACGCTCCCGCCCCTGCGATACCGCCGTTCGATCTCTCTTAAAGAGCAGCCTTAGCCTTCTGAGTAAGGGCTGTAAATCCCGCTGCGTCGTTTATAGCGATCTCCGAAAGCATTTTTCTGTTGAGCGTAACGCCTGCTTTTTTAAGACCGTTCATAAATGTGGAATAATTCATTCCGTTGAGCTTGCAGGCTGCGGAAATTCTTGTGATCCACAGTCTTCTGAAATCTCTTTTCTTCAGACGTCTGCCGATATATGCGTAATTGCCGGATTTCATTACGGCTTCCTTAGCCATTTTGAAATGCTTGCTTTTTGCGCCCCAGTAACCCTTGGCAAGCTTTAATACTTTATTTCTTCTCTTACGAGTAGCCATTGCTCCCTTAACACGAGCCATATTCTTTTACCTCCCAATAATATTATAGTTCTTATCCCTGCACCTGCCGTACATTATTTGTAGGGCATAAGCTCTCTGAGCGTCGCTGCGTTTGCGGAGCCTGCAACGCCCATGTTACGGGCAATTCTTTTGCGCTTGTGATCCTTCTGGGTCAGTCTGTGTCTTTTGTTGGTCTTCTGATACTTTACAAGACCTGTTTTGGTGAGCTTGAAACGCTTCTTAGCTCCTGAATGAGTCTTCTGCTTTGGCATAAATTTATCCTCCCTTTATATTGGTGCGGCATTACGGAAAGATACTTCCGCGCTGCCCGCTATGCAATCGGCGGGTCATTTCGAAGCCTTGGGGGAAACGAACATGACAAGCGCTCTTCCCTCCATTTTTGACGGCTTTTCAACTGTACCTGCCTCGGCACACGCTTCCTTGAATTTCTCCAGCAGTTCTTCGCCAAGCTGAGGGTGAGCGATAGCGCGTCTGCGGAAACGGACGGACACCTTCAGCTTGTCGCCGTTTTTGAGAAACTTGACAGCCTGGTTGACCTTAGTTTCGAAGTCGTGGGTATCTATCGTTGAAAACATTCTTATTTCCTTGATGTCCACGATCTTCTGATTTTTTCTTGCTTCCTTTTCACGCTTAGACTGTTCAAAACAATATTTTCCGTAGTCCATGATCTTGCACACAGGCGGAGCTGCCTGCGGAGCGATCTTTACCAGATCGAGATCCTTTTCGATGGCGAGCTTCTGAGCGTCCCTTGCGGACATAAGTCCGAGCTGGCTTCCGTCCGATCCTATTACTCTTATTTCCTTGTCGCGGATCTCCTCATTGATTTGAAGTTCTTTGCTGTCCTTGTTAGCTATGGCGAGCACCCCCTGAATAAAATAAAATAGGCAGAGCGCACTGCTCCGCCAACTACACAAACACGGGCAGCAGATCTGCCCGAAGATCCTGTAATTATTGACCGTAAACATACAGGCATATCAGCCGCAGTACGGTGAGAGCGGAAGCTCTGCTTTATTTTTCGTACCTATTCATTATACCTCTCTTTTCAAATATTGTCAAGGGGATAATTTGTATTTTACCCTTTGCACAAATCCTCTCCGATATTATATTCTTAAATTATTCATATTGCTTAAAGTTTATCAAATGTTTCAAACAAAAAACAATATTCTGTTACAAAAACGAAAAAAATCTTGAAATATAGGAAAATAAATGATAAAATAAGGTAAGTAAAAATATCTGTGAAAAGGAGAATCATCATGAAAAAGCGAATACTGTCCTGCACCCTTGCAGCCGCTCTTACGGCGGGAATGCTTTCGGCGTTTCCCGCAAGCGTATCCGCACAGATCGACCTTGACGATCTGCCGGTTCCCATTTCCGCCGACAGCGCCGTTACGAACGCTTTCAAAGCGTCGGTTCCGCAGCTTGATACGAAGCTTTCCGTCAGCTACGGCAAACTGACGTGGAAACCCGTGAAAAACGCCCTTTTTTACAAGGTATACGGTTTTGACGCGGAGAAAAAGGAGTATGTGGAGATAGCTGATACCCTTGACGCATATTTTAATGTCAATTCATACGCTTACAGCGATTATTACCGTTACCGCGTAAGGGCGGCGACATACGATTACAACGATAATTTGGTGATGAGCGATTTTTCCGCCGTATATCCTCCCGTTCCCGACGAAAAGCAGCTAAAGGCATTTAAAAGAGCCGCTCCCAAGGCAAGCTGCAGAGCGTTATACGAGGGAGAGGTGCGCATAGACTGGTCGGAGGTGGAAAACGCTGCCATTTACGCGGTTTGCAAATATGACAGCGATGCAAAATCCTTTAAGGAGATGGTCAGGACTACCGGCACGTATTATGATGTAAAATATGAAAGAGGAGCGAAATACGCGGTAAAGGCAATTGCCTTTGACGAGGATAACAAGGACATAGAGAGCAAGCTGTCAAACACCGTCCGTGCCGTGCAGTATAAGGAACGCGTTTACAGCTACGATGACGACGCGGTGGACTGCGGCGAGGGCGTGGACTATGACAGCGAAATAATGTATGAAGAGAACGATTACTATTACAATTACAACTCTCCCGTTATCGTCCAAGCCGCGCCCGAACCCGCAGCGGAGGAAGCGCTTAATACCGAAGAATATCCCGATTCAAAGGAAAGCGGCTTCAAGAACGTTTCCACCGACCCCGTTTCCACATTTTCCGCCGACGTGGACACAGCATCCTACGCAAATCTGAGACGTCTTATAAAGCAGGGCGGATATATACCCGAGAACGCCGTGCGGATAGAGGAAATGCTCAATTATTTCGATTACGGCTATGTCCGTCCGAAAGGAGAATCGCCCTTTTCCGTTACATATGAGATATCCGACTGCCCCTGGAACAGCGAAAACAAGCTGCTGATGATAGGCGTTCAGGGCAAGGATATCGCCGCAAGCGAAACGCCCGCTTCAAACCTTGTTTTTCTTGTCGATACAAGCGGATCTATGAATTACGATGAAAAGCTGCCCCTGGCGATGGAGTCTGTAAATATGCTTATGCAGACCATGACGGATAAGGACCGTATTTCCATAGTCACCTATTCCGGCGAGGAAAGCGTGCTTATCGCGGGAGCAAGGGGCAATCAGAAGAACACGGTAAAGACCCTTACGGATATGCTTTATGCAAACGGCTCTACCAACGGTGAAAGCGGCATAAAGGCTGCCTACGCCATTGCGGAGAAATATTACATAGAGGGCGGCAACAACCGCATTATCATGATGACCGACGGAGATCTGAACGTAGGCGTTTCAAGCGAAAAAGAGCTTACGGAGCTTATCGAGGAAAAGCGCAAAAGCGGCGTGTATTTCTCGGTAATGGGTTTCGGCTCGGATAATATAAAGGACAACAAAATGGAAGCTCTTGCCGACAACGGCAACGGGACCTACAGCTACATAGATACCGCGGCGGAAGGCTCAAAGGTGCTTG
>JAMPAO010000092.1 GCA_023667165.1 Ruminococcus sp.
TCATATAAAATTTTAATAAAACTATTGCAATATCCAGAAAAATTTAGTATAATAGATAATGACGTATAATTTCCGTTCAGCCTGCTTTAAGCTTTTTATGCCGATTACATTTCCGTGAGGGGAGCCGCAGTATTATGCTAAATAAAGATAAGATAATCAAAGTCGATATTTACGGCGAGGACGGGGTGCGCCTGCTGTCGACCCGTTCATTTGCATTCCCGAAGGATTTTTTTCGCATAAAGGGATGGGAGCTTGTGGCGATAAAGGCAAAGGATCTTCCTGTTCTGAAAAAGGAAGAAAAAATTTCTGCGGTTTTTGAATACATCAACGGTACAAGAATAAAGTGCGAGACCCGTGTTGACATAAGCACGTCCTATCAGATGAATTTCAGAGTGGACGAGGGCGAGGTCATGGAGGAGCGGAGGGGTTCCTATAAGGTCAATACCCCAAACGCTACGGCGCATATCATCAGAATAGAAAAAAACGAGGACGAAGTAATAGACATGATAGAGCCTTACGAGGCAAGGATCGTCAATATCAACCTGAGCGGCGTGCTTATGAGCTGCGACCTGAAGCTCTCTCCCGGAGAGATCGTGACCATGCGTCTGCTGGACGATTCCGTGGAGCTTAGGAGCGAGGTCCTGCGCAGACAGCTCAACGATAACGGCGAGCTTGTGGGTTACGGCTGCAAATTTCCGGACGTCAGTCCCGCCCAGGAGGAAAGGATCGCCAAATATATTTTAGACTGTCAGCTTGCCGAAAGGAACCGCAGAAAGTAAGAAAGTAAAATAAAGAGGATATGGTTATTAATGACCGTTATTGCAGTTACAAATCAAAAGGGGGGCGTGGGTAAGACAACTACCTGCGCCGCTCTTACGGGTATATTCAGACAGCGGGGCAGGAGAGTCCTTGCCGTGGATCTGGATCCCCAGGGCAATCTTTCCTTTTCCCTGGGCGCCGAGGATACTGGATTTACCGTTCATGACGTTATGACGGGCAGGTGCGGCATATCGCAGGCGATCAAGCGCACAAGGATATGCGATGTGATCACCTCAAACATACTTCTGTCCGGTACGGAGCTTGAGCTTAAGCAAAAGGACAGGGAATTTGTACTCAAAAGAGCGCTGTCGTCCGTTTCGGGAGAGTACGACGCCGTTATTATAGACACGCCTCCCGCCTTGTCCGTGCTTACGATAAACGCCTATACCGCGGCAAGGGACCTGATAATCCCCATGACCCCCGAGGTGCTGTCGCTTCAGGGAATAGCGCAGGTAAAGGACACCATACTTGCGGTGAAGAAATATTACAACAAGTCCCTTGACATAAGGGGCATACTTCTTACAAAGTACAGCTCCAAGTATCTGCTCAGCGAGGAGGTCGCCGAAATGGCTGAGATAATCGCGGAGCAGCTCGGTACGGGCATTCTTGAAACCAAGATATCAAACTGTATCGCCGCCGCCGAGGCTCCCGCGCACCAGGAAACATTAACCGAATATTCTCCCAAATGCCGTGCGGCAAGGGAATATACAAAGCTTGCAAAAGAGCTTTATCCGGAGCTTATGTCGGAGAAAGGATCGGTCACAGGCGATGAGCGGTAATCATAAAAGTCACAAAACGCCTCAGCTTATGAAAATGCTGACGGGCGGAGCAAGGGTATCAAATCCGCTGCTGGACGAGGAGTTCAAGGAGGAGATCATAAGGTCGCAGAACGATCCGATTCCCGTAAAGCCGTCAAAGGGCGCGGACGGCAGGGTGGAGATAAATATTACCTCCGAGCTTATTTCCCAGTGGGTACCGGTGACGATAAAAAGATTTCATCTGTGCTCCTGCGACAGATGCTCTGCGGAGCTTACGGTAGCCGCCTTTGACAATATCCGTCCGATCATAGTCAACGTAAAGGACGATGTGGATATTCAGAGAGCGCAGGCGCTTAAAGCTCAGCGCGAAAGAGAGATACTCATGCAGATAATCAGGATCGCCGTCGGCAGGAAAAAGCTGCCAAGGCACGACGGGTATTGAGCGAAATCCGCTTTTGCACAGATAATATACTCGTTTTGTATAATTTTATATGGGAAAATTTATGCAAAAATTCCTTGAAACCCGTCGGCAAATGTGTTATAATGTATGCAAGAAGAAAGACGGATACGCACCGGACTCTTAAAGGTGCGGCGATCTGCGTAATTATCAAGTCGGTTTGACAGGGTAAAGGAGTGACTGCCTGTGGAGAAAAAGATAACGATAGGACTGATGATCCATCACCTGGATAATGATTATTCAAAATCGCTGCTGAAGGGCGCCGTGAATGCCGCAAAGGATCTGGACGTTAATATTGCGGTCTTTCCCGGCAGATCCCTCAACTGCCGGCTGGAGGACAGCAAGTTTACCGCGTTTGAGTATCAGAACAATGTTATATACAGCTATGCCTCCTCAAAAAGTCTGGACGCTCTTATAGTATCGGCGGGAACTGTGGGTTCCTTTGTCACAAAGGAGCAGTTCAAGGAATTTCTGGACGGCTACAAGGGACTTCCTCTTTTAACTATGGAAAACAAGGTCGGGGGTTATCCCTGCGTAAGGCTTTCCGGAGAGGGCATAAAGGAGCTCGTGAATCATCTGGTAACGGTTCACGGAAAGAAAAATATCGCTTTCGTCAGCGGTCCCAAGGGAAATGCCGACGCCGACGAGCGCTTAGGCTGCTATATCAGCGCTTTGGAGGAGAACGGTCTTGAATACGATCCCCAAATGGTGGCATACGGAAGATTTTCCGAGTACTGCGTGGATCTTGTGGGAGAGCTTATCGACCGAAACGAGGGAAAGATAGACGCCATATGCTTTGCCAACGACATGATGTGCAAGGGCGGCTACAAGGCTATTGAAAACAGAGGACTGCGGATAGGAGAGGATATCGCGGTAACGGGTTATGACGATTCGGAAGTCGCCATCAGCCTGAAGCCGCTGCTCACCACGGTGCGCGCCGACGCGTCCAAGCTGGGATACAAGGCGGTTTCCGAGGCGGTCAGGCTTGCACGGGGCGAAACCGTGACCGACACCAACCTCAGCTCAACGCCGGTTTTCAGATTTTCCTGCGGCTGCGCGAAAAGACAGAAAATATCCGTAACTGCGGCGGCGGACATCAACGCCGACAAGTCGGTGGAGGACGCAGTCAGCCTTATTTTGTCCGAGCATATCCCCGGGTATCATGACAATGTCCGCAAATTCGAGTGCATACAGCGTTTGAGAGATTTTACGGCGCATATTTTAAGATTTGCGGAGGGCGAGGACGAAAACAAGGATGATTTCTTTGTAAAATCCTATTTCGCGGGCATACTCGACAACGATCTGTGGGAGGTCATCGCTCCCGAAGATCTGCTCAGACTTATAAAGAGCGTCAGAGATACTGCCGAGCAGATATGCCGCGGCGAGGATTCCATTGAAAGAAAAATGACTGTTATCGCAATTATAAACCGCTGTACGGAGGCGGCGTCCGAGCGGATAATCAGCCTGCATTACAGCAAGCTTGAGGATGTTTCGTTCACCCATTTCCTTATAGGAAATATCACCAAGGATATGACCATATACGGAAGCGACGAGGAGAAATGCTATTTTTCGATCGTGAACAATCTGTACAGAGCGCATATTCTGAGCAGTTTTATCTATACATATGACAAACCGATACTTCACAGCTCAACCTCGCTCTGGGAGCTGCCGGAAACGGTATATCTCAAGGCGTGCCATGACGGCGACAAGCTGACAGCGGTAACGGGAGAGGCGCGGAAAATGCCATCCTCGGATATCATAAACAACAGCTTTACGCCCTCCGACAGACGGCGCACAATGATAGTCGCTCCGCTTTTTATGAACGAGGATCAGTACGGAGTGATAGTATGCGAAATGGAGAATGAATATTTTCCGTACATATACTCCATAACGCCGCAGATATGCACCGCTATAAAGCTGACAAATCTTGTGGCTCAGCTTGAAAGCTCCCTTGACGAGGCGCAGAATAAAAACAGTATGCTCAACCGTATGTCCATGTGCGACGAGCTGACGGGCATCTATAACCGCAGAGGCTTCTATGTATATGCAAATCATATCCTTAAAGCTGCCGAAAACGAGGGGCGGCACGGCGTGCTGATATTCGGCGACCTGGACAATCTCAAGGTCATCAACGACACCTTCGGGCACGACGACGGAGATTACGCCATAGTTTCCGCGGCGGGCTTCATCAAAAGCAGTCTCAGAAATTCCGACGTGGTGGGACGTATCGGCGGAGATGAATTTGCGGCGTTTGCAATATGCGACGACAGAGAGATCATGCTCAAGCTGCCCGAGAGAATAAAAAATATCGCCGCGCAGCACAATCAAACGAGCGGCAAGCCTTACAACGTAACGGTCAGCGTAGGTATCTACGAGCTGATATGCTCGCCGGATCACAATATACAGCAGTTTATGGACAAAGCGGACGCCGCTCTGTATGAGGACAAAAAGAAAAAGAACAGGAACGTTCTGAAGAATAAAGAGTAGAATTGTAAAAGCGCAGGCTTGAAATATCAAGTCTGCGCTTTTTTACGCCGTCGTCACCTTGGGTTTGCGGTCGTTTCGCTTTTGTTTTTGCTGATCTCCTTCAGCTTGTCCCTGTAAAATTCTTCGGGGCGTATCTGATTGGATTTCATTTCCTTTTTGTTTTCGTACATCTTCATATCCGCCCGCTGATAAACGTCCATCAGCTTTTTCAGACCGCAGTCCTTTTCATATATGCCGAAGCCGTGGGCAATGCTTATTCTGAACTCCTTATCGGGCAGGGCGTTGTGCTGCTTTACGTTATCCTTGAAGCATTCTATGCCCGACCTGTACCGCTCCTCAACATTGTCCCCGCTCAGAAGCACGGCGTATTCGTCGCCGCCTATTCTGAAGCATTCGCAGCCCTTGTCCTCGAATGCGTTTTTTATGATCTCGGCGCTTTTGATGAGCATTTCGTCGCCGTAATGATGGCCTAAATTGTCGTTGACATATTTCAGATCGTTGACGTCGAACATGATTATTCCCACGGCGGGTATGCTGTCTTTTATCTTTTCAAGCTCCACAAGGTGCTCTTCAAAGGCGGTGCGGTTGCCGATGCCCGTAAGACCGTCGTGATAGGCAAGGTGGCTCACAAATTCGGTCTTGATGCCCAGCTTTACCGCGTTGATGGTGTTTTCGAGGCTGGAGCTGCCGTAGCAGATTATAAATATCAGCAGACCTATGCGCACGAACATTGCGCTGTCGCTGCTTGCCGCCGTGTAGTATCTGATTATGTCGATAAACGCGGCAAAGGCAATGGAGCTCAGTCCCACTCCCCTTAAAATACGGTAGATGTTTTTCGTCTGATTTTTGACGGTGAAAAAGATGTTGCGGGTTATGGTATAAACAAGCAACACCGCCGATACGGCGAGAAGTATATGAGAGAGCGTAAGGGTTTCGTGGATATCCGCGATCCCCAGGAGGTGAAGTCCCCAGCAAACCGTGAACTCGGCTGCGGACATAATACATACTGCCGGTACTATCCATTTGTTCTTAAATCCGAACGCGGCGTCCAGGTACATTACCAGCGGTATGGATATCATCATAAGCGAGCCGCAGGAAAGCAGCGCCATTGTGCGGCTGTCGTCGAAATAAAGCTGTATAAGATTTGTTTCCGAAAGGCACCATACGGCAACGCTTATGGAGAACAGTCCCAGATAAAGCAGCTCGTGGTTTTTGCTTGACTGGATATTTACGGGGATATCCGCGATGATAAGCACAACGCCGACAAAAAGTATCAGCACGCAGGTGATAAAGGCGGTCAGCCTTTCCTTAATGATATTGAGCACCATTCCTCCGGAGCTGCCTATGTAGATGTTGTCTATACCGCCTCTTGCGCTTGCGTAAACGGTCATTGCCCGTATTTCGATCTCGCTTCCGCCGTACTCGGGAGGAAGATCTATGCAGTTCCAGCGCGTTCCCGGCGACTTTGTGTAAAGTATGCTTTCGCCGATGTACGGCTCGTAGACGGGGATCCCGTCGATAAGCACGGTAAAGCGGATATTTTTGCTTCTGAAGAACAGCGACGTGTTCACGTCCGTTTTCTCCGGCAGGGTGTTGAAGATACTGAAAGCTTCATAGGGCGTAACTCCGTCGAGCTTATTGAGCTTTGCAATGCTTATCTCCTCATCGCTGTCTTTGGTATGCCAGCCCGAATCGAAAGAGGTCTCGCCGGAAAATTCCGTATCGCTTATGGACGGATTGTCAAACCTGACCGCAAGGTATATTATTATCGCCGAAAAGATTGTAAGCATAACGCCGTATACGATATGAAATGCGGTATTTTTATTTCTCATTCTTTCACGCTCCGTATTACGTATAATGTGTCGTTTTGAATTGGTATTTTCAGAGCAGTTATCTTATCAGATAAAATTATAGCATATAATGCCATTGTTGTCAAGGTACGGACTTGCCTTTTTTTACGCCCGTCCTTGCGCGCCGAGGATCCGCTCCGTATTTTATACGGCAAAACAGCGGCGGACAGAATAAGCTGTCCGCCGCTGTTTTCTTTTTGCGGTCCCTGTTTGTGCGCCCCGGGATGTGCGTGTTACCGCCGTATGATACCGTAAACGCTCTTTCGCATTACAGCGGAGTTATTTATGTTTTATCGGTCTGAGTATCTGATACCCCAGCACCTCGGGATAATGCCTTTGATAGCACTGACAGGTGTCCTCGTTCCAGTCATACTTTCCGCCGCCGAATTTGCTTATGTCGTAATTCCGGGCAAGATCTTCCACTCTGCCCATAACCTCGCCGTTGTCTTTCAGATAATCGTATGCGGGGTGGAAGAAAACAAGGTAGTAGCTTTCGGGGAATTCCTTTAATTCAAAGCCCTCGGGGATCTTTCCGCTGTAATCGAGAGGTACGCCGACGCCGTAAAAATACCTGCGCCCGCCGCTTGTCTTGAACCAGCCTGCCGTGTGTCCGGTTACGATGAGGTCGGATACGTTGCTCAGACTGTCAACAATACCGCAGACCTTATCGCAGTCTTGATACTGCCACATTTCGCCGTAGTGCCTTGCCCTGTCCTCCCAAATACCGAGATATTTGTGTGCGGGAATAAATTCGGTCCTTACGTGCGCTTCGGTCAGAACAGTTGTGCTCATGGTTTTTTCTCCTTTTCGGTTTTGATAATACTCGGGATCCAGAACCGCCTGTCTGACCGGAAGCGGGATAGGCACAGGCTCTCTCCTGTAGGACGCAGGCGTGCAGCCGAACGCCGCCGAGAAAGCTCTCGTCAGAGCCTCCTGTGAAGAATAGCCGCACCGTACGGCAATGTCAATGATACGTTCATCCGTGTCGCGCAGAGCCAAAGCCGCAAGAGCGAGCCGCCTGCCCGATATATAGCTTTTTATGGTCATACCGGTTATTTCGCGGAAACGGACGGAGCAGTAACAGGGCGAATAGCCGATCTGCTTTGCCATTTGCGGCAGCGACGGAGCTTCGCACAGATTATCTTCTATCCAGTCTATCATTTTCTGTATTGCCTCGTTCCATTCATACAAGCCGTTCACCTCCCTGTGAAAATAATTTTATCATATACGTAAGGAAAAAATCTTGATTTAAGTTGCGATATTTCGGATCGGTCTGATTTATGACCGCAGAAAGACGTCCCGAGCTCCGGAAAAACCGCAGGCATGGCGCCGCAATACGAAAGATCCGCGCAGAACAAACAAGTCCTGCGCGGATCTCAAAGCAAAAAGTCGAGGTGACGGGATTCGAACCCACGGCCTCTTCGTCCCGAACGAAGCGCTCTACCAAACTGAGCCACACCTCGGTCAGCATCCGATCGGAGCTTATCCCCGTGCCTTTACGGCTTTTCAAAGCTCCGCTTTCGGCAAGCGGGAGCGGGGGATATCTCTCCGCGGTTATAATTATATCACATAAAAAAAATTTTGTAAAGACTTTTTTGAAAAAAATCACGAAAAAAACTTTCCTTTTTGCAAGTTTAAAAAATCTGCCTTGACTTTGAACGCCGGTTGTGATATAATTTACTCCGTCAGAGCGTGTTCACATAAAGCTGATGTGCGGATTTTTGAGCATAATTTTGTCGTATTTAAGGCAAAAATCCGCAGGCATACTTGCGTATGGCAAGGATTTTTAACGCAAAATACGGCAAAATTTGCCAAAAAGACGTGCGTCACGGTTTATGTGAACACGCTCTAAATAAGACTTTGGATGCGGAGGAAATGAAAATGTATCTGCTGAAAACCGAGGCGGCGTTCGATTCCGCCCATTTTCTTTGCGGCTACGAGGGCAAATGTGCAAATATCCACGGGCACAGGTGGCGTATAATCGCGGAGATCTGCTCGGAAACGCTTGCAAAGGACGGTCAGACAAGAGGTATGATAACGGATTTCGGCGATTTTAAGAGAGATCTGAGAGCCATAGCGGACAGTCTGGATCATTGCCTGATATACGAAGCGGGTTCGCTGAGGGAAAGCACAGAAAAGGCTCTTGAGGAGGAAAACTTTTCGCTGTATAAGGTGAATTTTCGACCCACGGCGGAAAATCTCTCCGAATATATTTACGGTCTGCTTTGTGAAAAGGATTACAGCGTCAGACGTGTGACGGTTTATGAAACGCCAAACAACTGCGCCGTGTACGAGGTGGATAATGGCGGAGTTTAAGGTCGCGGAAAAATTTGCAAGCATTAACGGAGAGGGGAGAAAGGCGGGTCAGACGGCGGTATTTATCCGTCTGGCGGGCTGCAATCTCCGCTGCGGATACTGCGATACAATGTGGGCGAACGCTCCGGATGCGCCCTATGAGCCTATGACGGAGGAGGATATTGCCCGATACATAAGGGATACGGGGATAAAAAACGTTACCCTTACGGGCGGCGAGCCTCTTGCGGCGGAAAATATAGACGTTCTCCTGAAAAGGCTTGCCGAGGAGGACGTAAGCATTGAAACGGAAACTAACGGCAGCGTTGATATTTCCCCTTACTGCGGCATTTCTCCGAAAATATCCTTTACCCTTGACTATAAGCTGCCGTGCAGCGGTATGGAAAGGCATATGCTGACGGCTAATTATGCGTATCTGAAGAAAACCGATACGGTGAAATTTGTCGCATCGGACAGGGCGGATCTGGAAAGAGCGCTGGAGATCGTCCGAAAATACAGTCTGACGGAAAAATGCGGCGTTTATTTAAGTCCCGTTTTCGGAAGGATCGACCCCGCGCAAATGGTCAGGTTTATGCTTGAGAACAGGCTCAACGGCGTAAATCTGCAATTGCAGCTTCATAAATTTATATGGGAGCCGGATAAAAGGGGAGTATAGCGGCAGCGGGAAACGATGTCCGAAAAATGCGGATACGACCTATGAAGTATTATGATGAGGTGCTTTAGATGGATAAAAAGGATAAGATAGATTATGCCGCCATAGAGGAGCATATCAGAGGGATAATAACCGCCTTGGGCGACGATCCCGGCAGGGAGGGACTTGCGGAAACGCCCGGGCGTGTGGCGAAAATGTACGGTGAGGTTTTCGAGGGCATGAACTATTCCAATGCGGAGATCGCGGAGATGTTCGGAAAGAGCTTCGAGGCTGCTTCTTCGGAGAACGACATTGTGGTGGTAAAGGACATCGAGGTGTTTTCCCACTGCGAGCACCATCTTGCGCTGATGTACGACATGAAAGTGACGGTGGCTTATATCCCCAAAGGCAGGGTGCTGGGACTTTCCAAAATAGCAAGGATAGCCGATATGGCGGCAAAGCGTTTGCAGCTTCAGGAAAGGATAGGCTCGGACGTTGCAGAGATAATGCAGCTTGCAAGCGGGTCGGAGGACGTGGCGGTATTCATTGAAGCTCACCATAGCTGCATGACCGCAAGGGGGATAAAAAAGCCTGCGTCAAAGACCTCCACCGTTACGCTGCGGGGACGCTTTTCGGAGGACGCGGCTTTGCAGAACAGACTTATGATGATGATATGAGCAGACCTTGCACCGTACAGTTTCGGCTCTCACAAATGGATATATTTGATGAAATTGAAGCGGGGTGTTAGACAATGTGCTGTAA
>JAMPAO010000093.1 GCA_023667165.1 Ruminococcus sp.
TCTGTCTGTCTGTCTGTCTGTCTGTCTGTCTGTCTGTCTGTCTGTCTGTCTGTCCATTATACAATTTTTCCATAAAATCATCTGCTCCTTTTTTGTAATTTTTTTGTGTACAAATTGCAAACTTGACCCAAATCTTCATAATTATACCATAAAAAATGAAAAAAGTCAACCCTTAATGTGAAAATAACACGGAAATCAATTTTCAGGAAATTGATTTCCGTGTTGAATGACGGTATATGCTTTTGAAGCATAAAGCTTTATTCGATATAGGTATTTGATGTTTATGAAAAAATATGATATAATTATGATATAATACAGCGGGGGATAGGTATAACGTCATTTTTTACGGCACAGCCGCGCATGATAAAATACAGGGTAAAGGAAAACGATATTGCCGGCAGAACACGGAAAGGGAGTATGAGCCATGATCATTGAAAACAAGGCTTTTGACGAGGAAAGAGCGCTTTACGGCAGCAGGGACTTAACTGTAAAAAACTGCCGCTTTGACGGCCCCGCAGACGGTGAAAGCGCGTTTAAGGAATGCTCGGAGATCACTGCGGAAAATTGCTTTTTCAATCTGCGGTATCCTTTTTGGCATGATAAAGGACTTAAGATAAGTTGCTCGGAAATGACGGAGCTTTGCCGCGCCGCTTTGTGGTATTCCAATGATATCGAAATTGAAGATACCGAAATGCACGGCATAAAGGCTCTGCGCGAATGCTCAAATATAACGCTGAAAAACTGCGATATTATCTCCCCCGAATTCGGCTGGTCGGTGAAAAATATCCGCATGGAGAACTGCAAGGCCGTGAGCGAATATTTTATGCTGCGTTCGGAAGAGCTGGATTTTGCCGATGTGGAATTCAAGGGCAAGTATTCTTTCCAGTATATCAAAAACGCGGTTTTTGAAAACTGCGTTTTCGACACGAAGGACGCGTTCTGGCACGCTGAAAATGTCACGGTCAGAAACAGCACGGTCAAGGGAGAATATCTTGCGTGGTATTCCAAGGGTCTGACTTTGGAAAACTGCAAAATTACCGGCACCCAGCCTCTTTGCTACTGCAGGGATCTGAAGCTCATAAACTGCGAAATGACGGATACGGATCTGTGCTTTGAAAAATCCGAGGTCAACGCCGGTATAACCACTCACGTTATAAGCATAAAAAATCCTCTTTCCGGCCGCATATGCGTATCGTCCGTAGGAGAAATAATTTGGGACGATGAAAACGCCAAGGGCGAAGTGATCACCTGCAAATGCCGCGAATGCAGTCACAAAGCGGAATGAAAATTATTGATAAGGCAGATGATCTTATGAAAATAAGGCTTCTCGCTCCCGACGACGATATATACGGCGTGAGCCGTATTTACGAGGAAAGCTGGAAATACGCATATAAAGGGATCGTTCCGCAGGACTTCCTTGACGGCATTCCCGAGGGGAAGTGGGCGGACAGCGTTGATCAGCCGCAAAGAATATCTCTTGTAATGCTTGACGGTGATAAGATGATCGGTACGTCGAGCGTGAGCCGGTCGCGTTCCGCCGACCTGCCGGATCACGGCGAGATAATTTCTCTTTACCTGCTGCCCGAATATACGGGCAAGGGTCACGGAAACGCCCTGCTTGCCGCCGCAAAGGATCAGCTTTATAAAATGGGTTTTGATAAAATATTTCTTTGGGTACTTGAAGAAAACCGAAGAGCAAGGCATTTTTACGAAAAAAACGGCTTTTCCCCCGACGGAAAAGCCATGGTATCGAATATAGGCGGCAGGGAGCTTGCCGAGATAAGACTGATAACCGACCGAGCCCGCGGATAGAAAGGTCATCGCAATGCCGTACCCCTTTTGGGTATATAAAGCTCTGACATATCCGCTTTTTCCAGCTCCAGCAGCTTCAGCTTTTTGTCAATGCCTCCCGCGTAGCCGGTCAGGCTGCCGTCTGCGCCCACAACGCGGTGACAGGGGATAATCAGCGAAATGGGGTTATGTCCCACCGCTCCGCCCACAGCCTGCGCGGACATTGCGGGAATACCTTTTTCCTCCGCTATCCTGCGGGCGATCTCGCCGTAGGTCATTGTATGCCCGAAAGGTATAGTCAGCAGGATCTCCCAAACGGAGCTTCTGAAGGGCGTCGTTTGAATTTTAAGGGGCGGCGTGAAATCGGGAGCTTTGCCGCTGAAATAAATATCGAGCCAGCGTTCGGCTTCGTCAAATACCGGCAGCGCCGTTTCTCTGCACTGTCCGGCAAGAGTATCTCCGAAATATTTTTGTCCGTCGAACCATAAGCCTGTAAGCTCTTTGCCGCCGCTTGCAAGGGTGATCCCGCCTATGGGCGATCTGTATTTGCATATATATGTCATATCATTGCAGCTCCTTATATCAGCAGCCGTAAACCTCTCTTGCGGCGTCCACCGTAGCTTTGGCGTCCTTAGCGTAATAATCCGCGCCGATCTTTTCGGCGTATTCGGGAGTAAGAACCGCGCCGCCCACAACTATTTTGCACCGAGGCTTTACCCGTCTTAGCAGGGCGATCGTTTCCTCCATCGATTTAAGAGTGGTGGTCATAAGTGCGGAAAGTCCCACAAGCTTTACGTCCTCCGCCATGGCGGCGTCCGCTACCGCCCGGTATTCCACGTCCTTGCCTAAGTCGATCACGTCAAAGCCGTAATTTTCCAGCAGCACCTTTACAATGTTCTTTCTTATGTCGTGAATATCTCCCTTGACCGTGGCAAGCACTACTTTGCCCTTTGATACGCTTTCGCCGCCCTTGCTTATTTTCGATTTGATCACCTCGAAAGCAGCCTGAGCCACTCCCGCCGACAGGATAAGCTGTGGCAGGAATATCCTGCCGCTTTCAAAATCCGCTCCCGCCTTGTCCAGGGCGGGTATCAGCATATTGTCGACGATATCCATGGGATCGGTGATCTCCAGCAGCTTTTCCGTAATTGCCGCGCCCTCGTTTTTCAGACCGTTGGCGACGGCGTGGAGAAGTCCCTCCGCAGATATTTTTTCATTCCCCGCCGTTTCCGTTTTGGTAGCGGGGGAGGCGTTATTGTATGCGGCGATGAATTCAGCCGAATTTTCGTCGATATTGGAAAGGAGCTTATATGCTCTGACGGCGCCCGTCATGGCGGGGATATTGGGATTGATGATCGGCAGGTCAAGTCCGCTGTACAGGCATATTTCCAGAAAACAACTGTTTATAAGCTCCCTGTTGGGCAGTCCGAAGGAGATGTTCGATACTCCCAGAACGGTTTTCAGTCCCAGCTCGGTCTTGACCCTGTGCAGAGCCTTTACGGTTTCCATTACCGCCGCCTGTTCCGCAGAGGCGGTAAGGGTCAGGCAGTCGATATATATATCCCTTTTTGGAATGCCCATAGCGATTGCCCTGTTCATTATCCTTTCGGCAATGGCAAATCTTTCGTCTGCGGTTTTGGGAATGCCGTTTTCATCGAGAGTAAGACCGATAACGGCGGCGCCGTACTTTTTTACCAAAGGAAGAATAGCGCACAGCGACTTTTCCTCGCCGTTTACCGAGTTGATGATAGGCTTGCCGTTGTATACCCTGAGAGCCGCTTCTATGACCTCGGGTATGGTGGAGTCTATTTGCAGAGGCAGATCGGTAACTCCCTGCAAAGCCTTTACCGTTCTTACCATCATAGCCTTTTCATCTATCTCCGGCAGTCCGACGTTTACGTCGAGTATATCCGCGCCCGCCGCCGACTGCTCGATGGCTTGACCGAGAATGTAATCCATATCGCCGTTTTTCAGAGCTTCCTTAAATCTTTTTTTGCCGGTGGGGTTTATCCGCTCGCCTATGATACGGGGTCGGTCTATGACCGCCGTGCCTGAGTAAGAGCATACCGCCGCGGGGAGTACGCTGCTGTCCGCAGTCTGAGGGCGAATAAAGTATTTTTCCTCCGCAAGCCGTTTGACCAAAGCAGAGATATATTCGGGCGACGTTCCGCAGCAGCCTCCGAATATCTTCACGCCTATCTCCGCAAATTTCGCGGCAGCCTCCGCAAATTCTTCCGGACCGACGTTATACAGATTTGTTTCGGGATCGGGAAGTCCCGCGTTCGGCTTTACCGCCACGGGCAGGGAAGTCCATGCGCAGATCTCCTTTACCGTTGGCAGCAGCTCTTTCGGTCCGAGAGAGCAGTTTACTCCCACGGCGTCCGCGCCCAGTCCTTCCAGTGTAAGAGCCATAGCCGAGCATGAGCAGCCTGTAAAGGTACGGCCGTTTTCTTCAAAGGTCATGGTGCAGATAACGGGCTTGTCCGAATTTTCCTTAGCCGCCAGCAGCGCCGCTTTTATCTCGTAAAGGTCGGTCATGGTTTCCAGGACGATGACGTCTGCGTTTCTTCCCGCAGTCACCTGCTCCTTGAATATATCGTAGGCTTCCTCGAAGGTCAGACTTCCCGTAGGCTCCAGAAGCTGACCTATGGGACCTATGTCAAGGGCGGCATAGGCTTCTTTTCCGCTTTCACGGCAGGCTTTTTTTGCTATCTCGACTCCCGCTCCGACGATCTCCCCGACGCTGTATCCGCTGTCCTCCAGCTTGTACCTGTTGGCGCCGAAGGTGTTGGCGTAGACTATCTGCGCCCCCGCGCCGATATATCCGCTGTGAATGCTCCCGATAAGCTCGGGCGCTGTAATATTCAGCAGCTCCGGCGTTTCTCCCGTTTCCAATCCGCTTTTTTGGAGCATGGTACCCATTGCGCCGTCAAGAAATATAAATTCGTTTGTATCAAGAAATTTTTTAAAGTCCACAGTGTGATCCTCTCTTTCTGAAATTGCAGCTTTCCCGCATATTGCATACGGCGCAGCCTCTTTTTTCGGGCGGCAGGGGAGTATGGGATACTCCTATAACAGCCGTTACCGATTTAATGGGGGCAAGCATAAAGCTGTCTGTGGCGCAAAGTCCGATCTTCCGTCTTGCGTCCAGGACGTTAAGGAGCTTTTTTTGTATCTCAATGGGAAAATCGCCGTAGCCGGGAGAAAATCTGAATGTGAAATATTTTCCGGGGAAATCCTCTTTTATTACGGCTTCCGCCTTGTCGCAGACCTGCTCTATCGCCGCACCGCAGAACGCGTCGGCTATCATGGCTTTAGCCATATCTTCTATCTGGAGGGTGCGGATCAGCCTGTCTGCTTCGTTTCCCAGCGTGGCGCACAGCAGCACCGCTCCGAAACAGTTTTTAAGGTGGGAGGCGATATCCGCGCCCTCAAGGACAAGTCCGCTTTCCGAAAGGGTGACGGAGTTTTCAGTGATATTTGCGATCTCCTCAAATACGCTGCGGAATTTGGGTGCAGCCGCTTCTGTCAGCCGCTTTTCGCACTCGTCGGCAAGCTCTGCGATATTTTCGGGAGCGTTCTCGTTCATTCCCATATAGCGAAACGCTTCTGCGCGGTCGATCCGAGTTAATTTGATCATATTCTGATATCCTTTTGAAAGCCGGAATTTTCGGGATCCAAGCCGCAGGAGCTTTCGGGTCTGCGGCTTGCGGTTTCCGAGGAGGTCTATTGCTTTGCCGCAATACCGTTGATGATCTCTATCCTTTTTTTAACGGCTTTTTCGGTGGTGGGACAGCTTTTCATATCGTATCCGTGCATAGTGCCTTTTGTTTCGTACAAGGTCACTTCGATCCCGTTTTCCCTTAATTTTTCTCCGAACGCTGCCGCCTCGTCGTGCAGACAGTCAAATTCGGCAGTTTCGATATAGACGGGCGGCATACCGGACAGTTCCGTCATTTCGGCGGGCGATGCAAAGCTTGCGCCGCCTGAATAATATTCCCACATCTTTTTGCTGCACCGCGCGTTCCATACGGGCGTATCGGTGTATTTTTTCATGGAAGCCGTGCTCATATTTTTATCCAGTACAGGGTAGATGAGCATAAGATAACACGGCTTTGTCAGATCTTCCGCGGCAGTCCTTCCCGTTACCTCCGCCGCAAGGCAGCCGCCCGCCGAATCTCCCGCAATGATTATTTTTTTCGGATCGATCTTCAGAACGGCGGCGTTTTTCAGCATATATTCATATGCGCCGAGGCAGTCGTTCAGCGCGGCGGGATAGGTGTATTTCGGCGCAAGCCTATAATCGGGATATATGACGGTCACCCCGCATTCCTCGGCAAATCTTCGGCACAGCCTGTAATGACAGCCTGCCCCTTTATACACGAAGCCTCCTCCGTGAATATACAAAACAGCCTTATCTGCCCTGCGGTTTACCGGCTCGAAAACGTATAAAGGGATATCTGCGCCGTCGGAGGACGCGATATGCTCCTTTGTTATCCTTACTTTATCGGTGCTTTTCAAAAAAATCGGGATAACGCCCAGTATCAGCTCCGCCGCCTTGAATACCGTTCTGTTGAAGGGCGGCGTGAATTTGGCGTATATCCCGTACTCGCCGCTGATACCGTATTTTTTCATATGATTTTCCCCAGAGTCAGCACAAAAGCCTCGGCAGCGGCAAGCAGCGGAAAACCTATAACGGTGCCGATCCATTTTTTAATAAGGGTTTTCTTCGGGATATAGGGCATAAGATCCTCTGTCCCGGGAATTATCCACGCTTTCGTATGACCTACCCAGTAATGGTCGATAAACAGCCTGTCGAACAGACCCATTATCAAAAGAATGACCGTTATCTGACGGAAGATATCCTCAAAATCTCTTGCGCCGTTGATAAACCAAACCATTGACGGCACAAGAAACAAAATCGGAACGTACAGGGCGGCGGAAACGATAAGTGAATTCCTTTGGATCCTTTCCTTAGTCGTCAGTCCCAATCCCACCGCTCTGTCCTTAACCTCCTGTTCGTAGAAAACCAGCAGACCCTGCGGACCGCCGGATATGCCTACAATGCATATGATAAGCAGGATAAAGCACATTACAACGCTTTCAAATATGACGATCATGCCGTTTTCTCCTATTTAAGCAGTCCCGACACCGCCGAGGTTATCTTTTCCGCAACGTAGGGGTTGTTCATGGTGTACAGATGAATGCCGTCCGCGCCGCCGGAAATAAGGTCGACTATCTGATCCACCGCATAGGCTATCCCTGCGTCCCGAAGAGATTCGGGATCGTTTTCGTACCTTGCCATCATTCTGGAAAACTTCTGCGGCAGGCTTGCTCCGCACATGGACACCATGCGCTCTATCTGCTTTTTGTTGGAAACGGGCATTATACCCGCCTCTATAGGCACGTTTACTCCCGCTATCCTTGCTTTTTCCAGGAAGTCCCAGAAATGATCGTTGTCAAAGAAAAGCTGCGACATCAGATGCTCCGCTCCCGCGTCCACCTTTTCTTTTAAATGCTTTATGTCCGTGATCATATCGGGAGCTTCTGTATGCACTTCGGGATAGCAGGCGGCGGAAATGTGGAAATCGCCCTTTTCTTTTATGTAGGAAATAAGCTCCCTTGCATATCTGAAATCGTTCTTCGGAGGGCGTTCGGGGTTGATGTCGCCCCTGAGCGCAAGAATATTTTCGATCCCGTTTTTCTTCAGCTCGCCGAGGATAGTATCCACGTCCTCTTTAGTGCTGCTCACACAGGTAAGATGAGCGGCGGATTCCACTTCCAAGCCGTTTTTTATATGTGAGGCTATTTTGCAGGTGATATTGTCCGCGCCCGATCCTCCCGCTCCGTAGGTAACGCTTATAAAAGCGGGGTTCAGATTTTTAAGGCTGTCAAGGGTGCTGAAGATGGTTTTATCGTCCGAATTTTTTTTCGGAGGGAATACCTCGAACGACATAATACATTTTCCCTCTTTGAAAAGCTGTGATATCTTCATAATTACCGCCGTCCTTTCGTTTTCATGCCGGTGTTCCTTTAACGTTACGCCTTGCCGCTTGTTCTGAACGGAGCGGCGGGCAGACCGTTTTTGCCGAACAGAGTTACTTCGCTGTAGTTTACCCATCTGAAGCGTGCGAATTTAGGCTCCTTTATTTCGGGGCAGGTAAGCCTTATCTTGCCGCCGCTGAGTATCTGTGCCGCGGCGGGGCGGTATTGCTTGTCGTCGCCCGCAAGCTCGAAGCCTCCGGGTGTATCCTCGCCCCGCAGCTCGAAGCCGTCCTTTGCGTGCTTGAATTCGATAATAAAGCAGTCCTCTTCCGGATATGAGCGGTAATATACGGGACCGTAGGCGGCGTCTGCGGATATTTTTCCGTAAACGTGATACATTGCCTGCAATTCGAGCCGCAGTCCCACCTGAGTTTTGTCCACGGGGTGAATGTTTCCGTACTCGCCGCAGTCGAGAGCTACGGCAAGTCCCGTGTTGGCGGTGGTGATATGGGTATGCATCTGCGCTTCTCTGATAACGCACCAGTTTTTGCGGTCGGTATCTCCTCTGTTGAGGAACATGGGAAGCTGCACCATGATAAAGGGCATTTCGTTGTCGTTCCAGTCGGTGCGCCACTGATTTATAAGGGTCTTGAGCAGCTTTTCATACATCTGCGGCTTGTGGTCGTCCGATTCTCCCTGATAGTAGATAAATCCCTTTGCGCCGTAGGGAGCTATTCTTTTGAGCATGGTTTCGTAAAGTCCTCCCGCTCTGAAAGGAGATTTGGGTCCCAAGGGTTCGGGATATCTTGAGGGACCTCCCGCATATTCCTGAGCTTCGTCCCAGCTTCCTTCGGGATTATTCCGGTAAAATTCGTTTATCTTGGGATTCCACTCCGCCTCCCATTCGCGGTATTCCCGCAGGTCGGCAAGGTATTCCTCGAAGGTCTTTCCCTCCATTGCCCTGTCGTATTCGTCAACATAGGTTTTAAGCTCGGTATCGGTCGTAAGATTTTTCCTGTCTATCCAGTTGGAGGCGGAGGTGCCGCCCCAGTTGCAGCCGATAATGCCTACCGTGACCCCTAAGTCCTCCGACAGCTTTTTGCCGAAATAATACCCCACGGCAGACCAGCAGCGGGAATTATCCCTGTCCGGCAGAGCCCAGCCTCCGTTTCTTTCGTCTATGTAGAAAAATTCGTCTATATAAGGGTTTTTCTTTGTATAATAAAAACGCACGTCGGTACTGCCGCATTTTTCCAGTTCTTCGGCGCCGTGCTGTTCGTTCTGAAGCTCCAGCTCCATATTTGACTGCCCTCCCGCGATCCATACCTCGCCGACCATTATGTCCGTCAGTGTGACCGTTTCGTTTCCGTCGGTAAGCGTCATATCATAAGGACCGCCGTAGGTGTTCACGGGAGGAAAAATGATCTCCCATTTGTTGTCGATACACATGGTATCGGCGGTATATCCGCAGAAAGAGGCGGTTATTTTTTTTCCGCTGTAGTGATGCCCCCACACCGTAACGGGTTTTCCCATCTGAACGACCATATGATCCGTAAAAATTGCCGCAGGCTTAAGCGCTCCCATAAAAAAATCTCCCTTCAATAAGCTCGGATAAAATATCCGTTACTATTATTGTACAATATTTTTCCGGCAAAATCAATAGTATTCTTATTAAAAAACACGGCAGGGAGCATTTTATTTCATTAGACCTCCTCGGAAACTTCCGAAACGCTGCCTGACTTGTCTTTTTTGCATCATGCTTCGCCCATCTTTCTTGCAATACAATAAGGAAGCACTGAATAAATACGTTTCTAAGCACTCTCAGTTAAGGTTTTTCGAGTGCTT
>JAMPAO010000094.1 GCA_023667165.1 Ruminococcus sp.
TCTCGGCAAAATTATGCTCGAAGATCCGCACACGCCGAGATACTCAACAGGCTCTAAATCAAATTATCAAAACACAGCGATTTAACGAATGTGCAGGTCGCTGAAGCTATCGAGGGGTCGAACTAACTTATGAAGAGATATGTAACAGCGGTCATTGCTTTCATCCTTTGCTTAACGGCGGAGTGCTGTTTATTCGCACCTTCCGCGTCCGCCGCTGACGCACAGCGCACGGATCTTAATGAGGTATTTGAACGCTGTATATCTGAAAAAAATATAGATACGGGCAGTCTTACGAAAACGGAATTCGATACCGGAGCAACACTCGTGACCCGTGATAATGCGGATACATATGCAAATCTTGATCCCATACTCAAAACGGAATCCGCAACGGTGCGCGTCGGATACTATGACGACAACGAACCCCGATTTCAAGACGGTTTTTCCGACGACTCGAGAAAATCGGGATACGCATACGATTATTATCAGATGCTGGCACGGTTTGCGGGCTGGAAATACGAGTATGTGTACGGAAGCAAGGAAGAGATACTCCGGATGCTGATCCACGGCGATATCGACATAATGGCGGGGGCATATAAAACAGAAAGCGCTTTCGCCGATAAGGTCAGCTTTTCGGAATTTGATATGGGACTGGGCGACGGCAGATATTTTGCCGTGAACAAGTCAAACACGGAATTGCTTGACGAGCTTAATTACGCGCTGACGGAGATAGATTCGGTTTTCCCTGCCTTTACCATTGAGCTTAATCAGAAATATTTCAACCGCGAGTCCCTTCTTGCCCTGACCGAGCGAGAGGAGCAGTGGCTTCAGAGTAAAAGCACTCTGACCTTCGGATATACCCGCAGCCATCTCCCCTTTTCCGGACAGGACGAAAACGGCAATCCTATCGGTCTTGCCGGTGAAATAATACGTTCCCTTGAGGAATTTACGGATACAGAAGTCGTTCCCGTATGCTTTGAATACGTTGAGGATATGGAAAACGCTCTGAAAAATAATACCGTAGACATAGGCTTTCCCATGTATTCCGATCTGTGGCTTGCGGAAAAAAAGGGGCTGTGCCAGACCGAACCCGTAACCGTAGACCGTATGATGATAATTTACCGCGGAGAGTACACAAGCGACACTGTTTCGAGCATTGCCGTTCCCAAAACCTCCCTGGGACTGAGAGAATATATTCCCTATAACTACCCCTCCGCCCTCGTGACGGAATACGACAGCTTCGTTGAAGCGATCGACGCTGTACGCTATAACAAGGCAAACTGCATTATAGGCTATTCGAGTATACTTCAGCGCGTGCTCAGCGGCTACAGCGGCGCCGAAGAGCTTAATATAAGCTATCTCGACAAATCCGAGGAGCTTTGCCTGTTAGTTAATCGGGACAGCGCCGTTTTAGCCGTGATACTCGACAAGATGGTAAGCCAGATAAACCGCGAGGTAATAACGGGAACGCTGCTGCGGTACGCAAGCGTTGAAAAAAGCTCGGAGCTTACTCTCATGGATTTCTTCAAGCGGTACGGTTATCTCATAGCGATAGCGCTTACCGGATTTTTTGCGGTGCTTGCCCTGACCTTCGTCTTTTATATAAAAAGGACGCGGGCATACAACAAGCAGCAGGAGGAAATGCAGCTTTCCCTGAAAAAGGCTCTTGAAATGGCTGACGCGGCAAATAAGGCAAAGACCAACTTCCTCTCAAGCATGAGCCACGATATACGCACTCCCATGAACGCCATCGTGGGAATGACGAACATAGCCAAAAAATATACCGACGACAAGGAAAGGCTCAACGACTGCCTTGATAAAATAACGCTGTCCGGCAGACATCTTTTGACTCTCATAAACGACGTTCTCGATATTTCCAAGATCGAGAGCGGCAAGATCACCCTCAATCCCATTGATTTTTCCCTGCGGCAGACGATGGATAATATCATCAACATCGTCCGCCCAATGATAAGATCCAAGCAGCAGGAATTCGACGTGCATATACATGATGTAAACTGCGAGATGCTGCACGGCGACGAACTTCGCGTCAATCAGATATTTATAAATATTTTGAGCAACGCGGTAAAATATACTCCGAACGGCGGAAAGATCATACTGGATCTGTACGAGGAGCAAACTGACGAACAAACGGTGCAGCTTACGTATATCGTAAAGGACAACGGTATCGGTATGGACCGTGAATATATGGAGCATATGTATGAAACCTTTTCCCGTGCGGACGACAGCCGCACCAATAAGGTACAGGGTACCGGACTCGGACTTGCAATAGTCAGACAAATGGTCATGCTGATGAACGGTACGATCGACTGCCAAAGCGAAACGGATAAAGGGACCGTATTTACGGTAAAGCTTGAACTGCCCATAGGAGAGGACTCCGACCGCGATTACACGCTCCCCGCGATAGATATTCTTTTTGTGGACGACGACGAGATATTCCTTGCCATCACCGAGGATACGGCGGAAAAAATGGGCGCGAATGCGGAAACCGCCCGCAGCGGAGAGGAGGCTCTCGAGCTTGTAAAGAAACGTCACGAAGCCTGCAATGATTATGACGTTGCCGTAGTCGATTGGAGAATGCCGGGAATGAGCGGCGCGGAAACCGTGCGGGCTATACGCAGCGTCACAGGCGAGGATACGTCCATAATCCTTGTAAGCGCCTACGACTGGTCGGATATAGAGGACGACGCCAAAAACAGCGGCGCTGACGGATTTATCAGCAAACCGCTGTTCAAATCGTATCTGTCGGAAAAGATAGGAGCCGCAGTCAGCAGCGGAGATAGGAAAAAGGATACCGCCGAAAACCAAAACGGCGATCTCAAGGGTCTGAACGTGCTTGTGGCAGAGGATAACGACCTTAACTGGGAGGTCATAAGCGAGCTGCTTAATATGTACGGCATTACATCCGTTCATGCCGAAAACGGAAAGATCGCCGTATCGGAGATGCAAAGCGCGGAGGACGGCAAATACGACCTTATATTGATGGACATTCAAATGCCCGTCATGAACGGAAGGGAGGCAACGGCGGAAATACGCAGATCGGAAAGGGAATATGTAAAAAATATCCCCATAATAGCAATGACTGCGGACGCCTTTGCCGAGGATATCACCGCCTGCCTTGCCGCGGGAATGGACGGTCATGTTGCAAAGCCTGTGGATATGGATAAATTATGTCAGGAAATGCGGCACGTTTTGCATAATCGGGATCGGTAAAAAAAGGACATCGGATAAATTCATCGGTTCCCATTCCTTCGCAAATGGTCAAAATTTGCGAAGGAATTTTTATACATATATCAGGCCTCTGGCTTTGCAATAAATCAAAACCGAAATTTCATATTTTGTATAAAATATGTGAAAATCAAATATATTTCACGCTAAAATGCAAGTCAAATTAGATTTAATTGCATAAATTTACAAAAACCCCTTGACAAACGAAAATATATGAGTTATAATGACATCATAAAGAAAAGCAGCAACGGAGCTGTAAAATGTACTTCACGATTTGGGAGAAAGTGCATATTTACAGCTCCGCTGCTGCTTTTTCAGAAAATGGAGGGTTTTATTATGACGGACGAACTTATGACAGGGATCGCCGAAACGGTCGGCAGCGAAGTATTCGGCATATGGTTCCTTATAGGCGCTGCCTTGGTATTCTTTATGCAGGCAGGCTTTGCTATGGTGGAAACAGGCTTTACAAGAGCCAAGAACGCGGGAAATATCATCATGAAAAATCTGATGGATTTCTGCATCGGAACGGTAATGTTTATCCTTATCGGCTTCGGACTTCTTCTGGGCGAGGACTGCATGGGACTTATAGGCAAGCCCGGGTTTGACATTTTCACGGCATACGAGAATTTTGATTTTTCAAATTTCGTTTTCAATCTGGTTTTCTGCGCAACCACCGCAACGATAGTTTCGGGAGCTATGGCGGAAAGGACAAAGTTTCTTTCCTACTGCGTTTATTCCGCGGTCATATCGGCTCTTATCTACCCCATCGAGGCGCACTGGATATGGGGCGGCGGCTGGCTGGCTCAGATGGGCTTCCATGATTTTGCCGGTTCCTGCGCGATACATATGGTAGGCGGTATATCCGCTCTTATCGGCGCAAAGCTCCTGGGACCCCGTATCGGCAAATTTGTCACCGATAAGGACGGCAAAGTCACAAAGGTAAAGGCTATCCCCGGGCATTCGCTCACTATAGGCGCGCTGGGATGCTTTATCCTGTGGTTCGGATGGTACGGCTTTAACGGCGCGGCTGCAACAACGGGACCGCAGCTCGGCTCTATCTTCCTTACAACTACCGTAGCTCCCGCGACGGCAACCGTTGTCTGTATGATATTCACATGGCTCAAATACGGCAAACCCGACGTTTCCATGTGTCTGAACGCTTCTCTTGCGGGTCTTGTGGGAATTACCGCAGGCTGCGATGTAATGGACTGCTTCGGAGCTCTTATGGTAGGATTGGTTTCCGGTCTGCTTGTTCCTTTCGGCGTATGGCTTCTCGATTATGTTCTTCATATCGACGATCCGGTGGGCGCGGTGGCTGTACACTGCCTCAACGGTATCTGGGGAACTCTTGCGGTAGGTCTTTTTGCAACGTCCTCCGCGCCCGAATGCGATATCAACGGACTTTGCTACGGCGGCGGATTGGATCAGCTCGGACTTCAAGCTCTGGCGGTGCTTTCCGTGGGCATATGGACCGCTGTGACTATCACAATAACGTTCCTTATCATCAAAGCGACGATGGGTCTCAGAGTTTCCGTTCATGAAGAAGTAGTGGGACTTGACCTTGAAGAACACGGAATTGCAAGCTCCTATTCGGGATTTGTTATGGCTGTCGACACCGAACCCGGCGATACGGCTGCCGATGTTGAAGCTGCCGTACCCGTGGAAGTATACAAGGCTGCAAAGGTATCTGCCGAGCCCGCAGCGGAAAGCGGCGGCTTGAAATACACTCAGATATCCATTATCTGCAAGCAGAACAGGTTTGAACCCCTTAAAAGAGCGCTTTCCGATATCGGCGTAACAGGCGTTACCGTTACGCAGGTGCTCGGCTGCGGCACTCAGAGAGGAGCAAGCGAGTATTACAGAGGAACTCCCGTGGAGGCTTCCCTGCTGCCAAAGGTAAAGGTCGAGGTAGTAGTATGCAAGGTTCCTGTGGAAGAGGTTGTCAACACGGCGCGCAAGGCTCTGTATTCGGGACATATCGGCGACGGCAAGATATTCATATACAATGTGGAGGACGTAGTCAGGATAAGGACCGGCGAGGTCGGCTACGACGCTTTGCAGGATTCCGAGGATTGACTGTCCGTCTGATGTCCGATACACTCTTAATAACTTAGGCAAGATGTCCCCCGCCTTAAAGGCGGGGGACATCTTCGGAATCAGTGGGGATACATCCCCCACTGATTCCTCACCGCAGCAAAGCTGCGGCTTGCCACGTTAAATGACGGAGCAAGCCCCTTATTGAACATGATCAAAACCGCTTTCGGAGGTCTTTCGGAGGCGGTTTTGCTTATCCCGAAAAAATTTTCCGAAAACTATTGACTTTTGAACAGTAGTGTGATATTATGGTTATATCAGCTACTATTCAATAAACAGTAGAAAGGAAATGGTGCTATGACAAAGAAACAGTATCTGAACAATCTGTCGGAGAATTTGCGGTTCAGACTGCCCCAAAACGACATAAAGGAAATAATTTCCGATATGGGGGAATATTTCGACGACGCACTGTCGGAGGGAACGACCGAGGAGGACATCTGCGCTAAGCTGGGCGATCCGGTAACGGCGGCGGCTGAGCTTGTCCAAAAGCGCGGCGGCAGCGGCATTTCCGCGCTGCGCCCCATTATGCCCGACCTTGCGGCTTTTGCGGTAAACGTTTTTCTGTGGACGGTCTATATCCTATTTATAGGCTCAAACCCGCTTTATTACGTCATTCTTCCCCTGCTGCCCGTTTTGATGTGGGTGATATTCGAGCGCAAAGACAGCATAAAGAGCATATCCGCCTACCCTGCCGACGGATATATGACCGCTGCCGCCGCGCTGCTGGTATTGTCGGGATTTTCATCCATAATGCTTTACCATGAGGCGTACGGGTCGGAAAACAGCATGGACGAGGGATTTATGCTGCTTACCTGCGTTTTTCTCATAGCCGCCCTTGGCTTTTGGGCAGCCTCCATGATCAAGGGAAAAAAGGAAAAGCTGCTTGTGCTGCCTACCGCGGGGGCGGTAATGACCGTATGGGCGGCGGCGGTATCAAACGATTTCTTCGGCGCCAACGCCATCGGCTTCGGCTTTGTAACTCAGGAGGAGAGGCGCAGCCGGTACATGGGATATATGGGAAAATACTGCCTGCAATTTTTCTGTATCATAATCGCCATATCCCTTGCAATGCTCATATATACAAACCTTGTCAGAAATGCGCTTACACTGCCGGCTTCGGAGCTGCTGGCGGGAGTATTCGCCGCAGTAGTCAGGGTAGTGGATTATCTCCGCAGATTTGATCCCATGGACGTAAAACGCTTTCCCGAAACGGATATGAGAGGAGCGGTCATAGGAATATCGGCTGCGCTTGTACTGCTGGCAGTCACGGCAGTCCTGCGGACGCGGGAAAAAAGGGAGAGGGCGTGACGTATGGAGAAGGGTCAGATGAAAAAAGGCGTGCTGGAGCTTTGCATACTTCAGGTAATATCCGTGCGGGATATGTACGGCTACGAGATAATGAAAGCCGTTACCGACGCATTTGCCGACATAAACGAAAGCACGGTCTACGCCGTTCTGCGGCGGCTGCATTCCGACGGCTGCACCGAGAGCTATATAGGCGAGGTGTCGGCGGGACCCAAGAGAAAATATTACCGTATCACACACAAGGGAGAGGAAGAGCTTTCCCGAATGAAAAAAGAATGGCATGAGCTGCTCCGCTCAGCCGAAGCGCTGGGACTTTGACGTACCTTGCAAAATACCGTTTTTACGAAAAAATATCCCCGCTCGGCACGGGGATATTTTTTTACCGATAACAGAAAATATTTCCGTTCTTCTGCCGTATCAAGGCAGCAGTCTGTTCAAGTCCCTCGGGAACATGGATGTTTGACGAACGTTGTTTGCTCCTATCAGCTTCATTACCAGTCTTTCCAGACCTATGCCCAGTCCGCCGTGAGGAGGAAGACCGTACTTGTGGCTTTCGAGATAGCTTGTAAAATCGTTGGGGTCAAGACCCTGCGCCTTCATCTTTTCCACCTGCTCGCCGTAATCGTGTATGCGCTGACCTCCCGTGGTTATTTCCAGACCTCTGAAAAGCAGATCGAACTTGCATGCGGTTCTGGGATCGTCCTTGTCGTTCATCGCATAGAAAGGCGGCTTGGATGAGGGGAAGTGAGTGACGAAAATAAACTCCGTACCGTGATTTTCCTTAGCCCAGTTGCACAGAAAGACCTCGTCCTCCGGCTCCAGATCGAACTTGTTCTTTGCCTTGCTGCCCTTTATAAGGCTAACCGCGTCCTCAAATTTGACAGCGGGTATTTCCGTCACCTCGGGGATATCGGCGCCCAGAATATTTATCTCCGTCCTGTAATTTTCCTTGAGATACTCCATCATGTACCGCAGCATGGCAGTTTCCATGTTCATAACGTCGTACATATCGTTTATAAATCCCATCTCGAAATCAAGACCGATGTACTCGTTAAGATGACGGGATGTGGAATGCCTTTCCGCACGGTAAACGGGAGCTATCTCAAATACCCTGTCAAAGAACGCCACCGCAGCCTGCTTGTAAAACTGAGGGGACTGGTTGAGAAACGCCTCGTTGTCGAAATAATCCAAGCGGAAAATATTAGCGCCGCCTTCTGCTCCCTGCGCTACTATCTTTGGTGTGTGTATCTCGGTAAATTTGTTTTTCAGCATAAACTCCCTAAATCCCGAAACAACGCCCTCCTGGAGCTTAAATACGGCTCTTTCGGCGGGATTTCTCAAAGCGACGCTCCTGTTGTCCAGGTTGATGTCCAAGCTGCAGCCCAGTTTCCTTGCCGAAACGTGCAGCGGATAATCGTTGTTCGGACTGTGGAGCAGCTTAATTGTTTTCAGTTCCAGCTCAATGCCGTTGTAAGCTCTTTCGTCCGCCTTTACAACGCCCGTAACGTAAACAAAGCAGCCCTCCTTGACGCCGTCGATACCGTCTGCGCAGCTATCGGGAGAATAGACCGTCTGAATGAGGTATCTTGCCGTCCGCAGAATGACAAAGGCAAAGCTGCCCATCTTCTTGACCTTATGAACGCAGGCTGAGATCCCGATAGTTTTTCCGGCGTTTGAACGAGCTTCCTCCAGATCGAATTCGTTTATAAGATCTTGTCCGTTTATCTTATCCATTTTTATAATCCTCCGTTCGGGCAATGGATCGTTTCCTGCCCCAAAAATATCATAAATGATATTATACCATATTTTTTCGCAAAAGTCAACTGTAATTATGTAAAGGAATGTGGACAAACAGCGCATATTATATTAAAGAAAATCAAGAAGAGAAAAAGGGAGTTCACGAGAATTTGAAGAACGATTTTGCCCGAAATTCATTTTGGCAATGCCGAAAGCACTATAAGCATTGACAAAAAGCTCCAATACCGCAGCAAAGTTTCAAACTTTCTTGGAAAACAGCGGCTTTTACGGTGCAAAATAGGGATATAATGCCGTAAATCGGCATTTACACTTTCAACGGTAAAGGTATCGCTTTTATCACGAGCATTTACCCGGATATATAATATCAACATATCCGAGATAACTGTCTGTGCAGTAATATTTCGCTTCCGGACTGTTATCAGCTTTTTGGGGATACGTTCCGGAGATTTGTCAAAGGAAAACTATTTTTATTACTAAGGCTCATACGGCAGACTAAGCAAAAAACGTTTGATGTTTAAGTCTGCTCTTGACCATGCAGTTCTTCTTGATATTCTTTTTCCGCCAAAAAGCAAATGCCGTTACCCTGTTGATGTCGGAAAAGAACATTGACATTTTGATTTAGTTATAATATAATTATATTGTCGGAGGCTGCTCGATAAATCGGAATTTTAAAAGAAAGTTTACGCGGAAATAAAAAATGTGAAACTATGCTTAAACAATTGAAATATTTCACAATCAGGTTTCAGGGCGTGTTGACACTACCGCTCAACGCCCGTCTTACAGACATATTTTCCGTCTTTCTGCGTTAATTTTTCTTGCCATACACGATGTATGCAAAAAGCTGAAGCTTTTGCGGAAAATTGCCGTTGAAAATGCATTTCACGGAAATGCTAAAAATCTGCCTGCAATCCGAGCATTTCGGATAGTGTCAACACTCCCTAAATTCTATTATACTCATTACCTTTGGCTTTGCTTCACCTTTTTGCCTTATTTATCAATACTTTTTTCGCTTTTTTATGGGATAGCTATTTTCGGTTATATTGCTTTGTTGTTACATTCCAGACACTTTCCTTTTCTGCTTTTATATTTTAGTGGGTGATTTGTGTCAAGGGACATTATATTACATCATTGCTATTTCATTATGGAAAAAGGCTTTAAGAACTTGTCCACATAGGCTAAAATCTGCGAAGAAGAGTAAGCAAATTTGA
>JAMPAO010000095.1 GCA_023667165.1 Ruminococcus sp.
GCAGAGGGAAAACCGTAGGGGGAAGGGGGAGGGCGGCCAAGCGTCCTTGGGTTTAGCAGAGCGCCTCCCCCTTCCCCCGTAGGTTGTCCCTTTGCATTGGCTAACGTGCTAAATTCATCTTTAAAGCTAAGACATCTTGCCAAAAAACAAACTATAGTTGCATAAAGAGTAACGTGCAAACAACATCGCCAACTAAAACCGCAGCAATTCAATTCCCTATATTTGACAAACCCCGTTAAATGAGTTATAATAAATATATTGCAGCATGAACAAACCACCGGTTAATTTTATGCTTTGCTCAAAAACACACTGCATTATATAAAGCAAAGAAAAAAGGAATGATGGAAAATGATTTGTGTTATGGGCGATACCCACGGGGATTACAGCAGATTTTCCCATAAAAAGATAAAAAAGCTGCGCAAAAACGATTTTCTCATTATCTGCGGGGATTTCGGATTTGTCTGGGACGGCTCAAAGCAGGAAAGATCCGTATTGAAAAGGATCGGCTCAAAGCCTTTTACCACCCTGTTTATCACGGGCGGCAACGATAACTGCGAGCTTCTTGACGAATACCCCCTCGAGGACTTTCTCGGCGGCATGGCAAGGCATATCTGCGGCAGACTGTATATGCTTGCGTCGGGCTGCATATTCAATATCGGCGGTCATAATGTCTTTGCTTTCGGCGGAGGTCAGTCTGCGGATATTGACGAAATGACGGAGCATAAAACCTACTGCCCCACGGAACGGGAGCTGGAGGAGAGCAGAGAGCTTATCAGACAAAAGGGCGGCAGCGTTGATTATATCTTCACCCACGAACCGCCGGGAGATATCGCGGATTTTCTCAATATCGGCGGAAAGGGCGGTGCGGACACCAACTATCTGAATGTGTTTTTCGATAAAATAAGGAACGAAACCGACTTCAAAATGTGGTTTTTCGGCAAGCTCCATAAAAATAAGCTGATACCCCCAAGATACGCGGCTGTATTCGACGAGCCGTACATCATATCGGAATAAACGGGGAGCATACCGTTTTTATAACCGCAGAGCTTTGGAATCGGGACAGATCGAAGCTCCGCCGAAGCGTCGGGAGGAATTATGGACTATACGGTAAAAAACAACGATATAATAGTAAACGAGGAGCATTTCGACCTTGATCATACCCTCGACTGCGGTCAGGCGTTCAGGTGGAAAACAGTCCCCTCGGAGCATTACCGTACCTACAGCGGATATTTCAAAAATATCCCTCTGACGGTATCGCAGACATTGCCGGAAAACGGACGGTTTATTTTTCACAATGTCAGTGAAAAGGATTTTCTGGAAATATGGCTGGATTATTTTGATTTTTCCGCCGATTACGGGGAGATCAAACGCCGCTTTTCCGAGGACAAGACCCTTGCGGCAGCCTGCGGATATGCCCGCGGGATACGGCTTCTCAGGCAGGACGCATGGGAATGCCTTATATCCTTTATCATTTCCCAAAACAACAATATCCCGCGTATAAAGGGGATAATAGACAGGCTCTGCGGTATGTACGGAGGCTTTCCCGATCCCGAAATGATGAAAGGCGTCACGGCGGAGGAGCTGTCGCCCCTGAGAGCGGGTTTCAGGGCAAAGTACATAGCCGACTGCGTGCAGAAGCTCATGTCGGGAGAGCTTGACCTTGAAAGGGTAAAGGCTATGCCCTTGAGTGAAGCCGAAAAAGCTCTTATGACCGTCAAGGGGATAGGTCCCAAGGTGGCGGCCTGCGTTCTCCTTTTCGGAATGCACCGCACCGAAGCGTATCCGCAGGACGTGTGGATAAAGCGCGTCAACGAGCGGTACTACCCAAACGGACTTCCCGACTGCGCAAAGGGAATGGAGGGCATAGCTCAGCAGTATTTGTTCCATTACATAAGAAGCTGCGGAGAAGCTCCGCAGAGCGATACGGAGCTGATTTCCCGATAAAAACAGCCTGCCGGAGCTTCGGCAGGCTGTTTTATTATCTTTGCGATATAGGCTCGTATTTCTTTTCTTTGGTTATGCTCTTGTATGCGGGACGGATTATCCGCTTGCCTGTCATGATCTCCTCAAAGCGATGAGCGCACCAGCCCGCCATTCGTGATACCGCAAACAGCGGCGTGTACAGATCCTCCGGCAGTCCCAGCATTTTATACACAAATCCGCTGTACATATCCACGTTCGCGCATATGTCCTTGGAGCTGCCCTTGACCTCCTTGAAGATCTCGGGAGTGAGCCGCTCTATAGTTTCAAGCAGACGGTATTCCGCCTCAAATTCGCTGCCCGCAGCCATTCTTTCGGCATTCCGCTTTAATATGACCGCCCTGGGATCGGAAAGAGTATATACGGCATGACCCATTCCGTATATAAGGCCGCTTCCGTCGCCTGCCTCCTTTCGGAGTATCTTTCTCAGAAAATCAGCCACTTCTCCCTCGTCGCTCCAGTTTTTCACATTTTCCATAATGCATTTCTGCATCTCTATCACTCTGTGATTGGCTCCGCCGTGACGGGGACCTTTAAGAGAGCCGACGGCGGCGGAATATGCCGCGTAAGGATCCGTACCCGACGATGTAAGCACGCGGCAGGTAAAGGTTGAGTTGTTGCCGCCTCCGTGTTCGGCGTGGAGCATTAGCATGATATCCAGCAGCTTTGCCTCCTCGTCGGTAAATTCCCTGTCCGGACGCAGCATAGAAAGTATCGTTTCCGCAGTGGACTGCTCCGGTATGATGGGGTGCATATACATCGACCTGTTAAAATAATACCTTTGCTGCACATGGTAAGCCGATACCATTATGATCGGCATTTTTGCTATGATAGATACCGCCGTGTCCACCTCGTGGCGGAAACCCGTGTCGTCGGGAGTATCGTCGTACGAGTAAAGCGCCAGCACCGCGCGGGACATTTTATTCATGATATTCCTCGAGGGCGCTTTGAGTATCATATCCTCAAAAAATCCCGAGGGAAGCTCTCTGCTGCTTCCCAGAAGCCTGTCGAAATTTTCAAGTTGAGCCTTGTCCGGCAGCTTTCCCGCCAGCAGCAGATACGCGGTCTCCTCGTATCCGAAGCGGTTTTCCTTTACCGCGCCGTCCACGAGATCGTTTATGCTGTAGCCGCGGAAAACAAGGTTTCCCTTGTCGGGATATTTCTCTCCCTCGTTGAGGACGTATCCGTGTACGTTGCATATATTGGTGATGCCTGCCATTACGCCCGAGCCGTCGGAATTCCGCAGGCCTCTTTTGACGCTGAACCTGTCGTAAAGCGCGGGATCTATCCTGTTGTTTTCGTTATATGCCTCATAAAGGCTTTGTTTATCGTTCAAATTTAACAGTCCTTTCTTTTGGAACAACCTTGCGGCTTGATATGTAATGCTGCTGCGCAATACACGCCCGCTGCTTGTTGAAAGCAGAGCTTTGAAAAGGCGCGGAGAACGTATAACAGCTTTCACCGCGCCGCTCTCCGCACCCCTATGTGCAATATTGCATTACGCCTGAGTCAGTACAAATATATCATAGATCGCCTTGGTGGCAGTTTCGAAATCCTCCTCCTCAACGCCTATGATGATATTAAGCTCCGAAGAACCCTGATCGATCATTTTTACGTTGACCCTTGCATGAGCAAGAGCGGAGAACAGCCTGCCCGCCGTGCCTCTTGCCTTTCTCATTCCCCGTCCCACAACGGCGATGAGGGCGAGATTGTTTTCTATCTCCAGCTTATCGGGGCGGCAGCGGAACGCTATCTCGTCAAGCACGGCTTTTTCCTTGCCGATAAGGGATTCGGAGTTTACCACAACGCTCATGGTATCTATGCCGGAGGGCATATGCTCAAAGCAGATGCCGTTTTTCTCCAGTGCGCGCAGTACGTTCTTGCCGAAGCCTACCTCGGAGTTCATCATGTCCTTTTCTATCTGGATTACCGAAAGACCTTTCTTTCCCGCAATTCCCGTAATGGTGTACCGTGATGTTTCGGCAGTATCGGAAACGATAAGCGTTCCTCTGTCCTCGGGGTGATTGGTGTTTCTTATGTTTATCGGTATGCCGGCCTTTCTCACGGGGAAAATGGCGTCCTCGTGAAGAACTCCCGCCCCCATGTAGGCAAGCTCTCTCAGCTCCCTGTAGGTGATGGTGGTGATAGGCTTCGGGTTATCAACTATACCGGGATCGCATACAAGAAATCCGCTCACGTCGGTCCAGTTTTCGTAGATCACCGCGTTTACGGCGTTTGCAACGATAGAGCCGGTAACGTCCGAGCCGCCCCGTGAAAAGGTTTTTATCGTATCGTTGGGCATGGAGCCGTAAAATCCGGGGATAACGGCGTGTTCAAGCTCCGCAAGCTTGGGTCCCAGCAGCGAGCAGGTGGTGTCAAGATCGAACGTTCCCGTTTCGTCAAATCTGATATATCCTGCGGGATCGACGAAATCGAATTTCAGATAAGCCGCAAGCACTATGGAGTTGAGGTACTCGCCCCTGCTTGCCGCGTAATCTCTTCCCGCTCTGTGGGCAAAGGCGTCCTTGATGTTGGAAAATTCATCCTCTAAGGATATATCCAGTCCCAGATCGGCGATTATCCCGTTGAACCGCTCCTCGATGGCGGCAAATTCCGCGGAAAAATCTCCGCCCTTTGCCGCAGTTTCGTAGCAGCTATAGAGCATATCCGTAACCTTTGTATCGCCGCTGCTGCGCTTGCCGGGAGCGGAGGCTACCACAAATCTCCTTTGGGGATCGGACAAAACAATGTCGGCAGCCTTTCTGAACTGAACGGCGTCCGCCAGGGAGCTGCCGCCGAATTTCACAACCTTTGTATCCATAAAAAACCTCTCCGTAATTCATATTTATTCAAATATATACATATATTTCAGATATTATAACCATTATACCAAATAAATCCCTCATAATCAATAGCCATATAAAACAAATTTTTTCGGCTTTTAACTGTCCTTTTAGGAAATACTGCTGTATTCGAGGCACGGACAAGAAAGACTTTTTTCGTCATAATTAACAATATTCGGCAATTATTCCAAAAAAATCCCCAAAATTTTTTGGAATAATATAAAACAAGCTGTTGACAAGACGGGTAAAATGTGATATAATCAATTTATATATATTTGATACAAAGGAAGGAACATCAGCAATGGTACACGTTAGAGAAGATAAGTGCATCGGCTGCAATGCTTGTATAAGGAGTTGCCCCGTCCCAAACGCTAATCACTACAACGGCAAAACAGTACAGATAAATAATGCTGAATGTATTGCCTGCGGAGAATGCGTAAAGGTATGCCGTCATGACGCGCGTTATTATACCGATGATCTTGAAGAAGTAATGGAGATTATGAAGACGCACAAGGTATCGTTCCTTGTCGCTCCCGCCATAAAAACCGCCATGGACGGCAAATGGAGGCACGTTCTTCAGTGGCTCAAGGACAGCGGAGCTCACGAGATATACGACGGAGCTTTCGGAGCGGACATATGTACATATATGCACATTGAATATCTCAGGCGCAACCCGGGCAGAAAGATAATTTCCCAGCCCTGCGCGGCGATTGTCAATTATGTTGAAAAGCACCAGCCGGATCTTATCCCCTGTCTGTCCCCCGTTCATTCGCCCCTTATGTGCCTTGCCACCTATGTACGCAAGGAGCTTCACAACAACGACGTGCTTGTGGGTCTTACCCCCTGTATCGCCAAGGGCGACGAGTTTGCCAATACAAATATAGTAAGCTATAACGTTACCTTCAAAGCGCTCAACGAATATCTTACAAGGAGAGCCATCGTGCTGCCTACGGGCTACAGCCGCTTCGAGTTTTCCGAAGTAAGAGGCTTTGACGGCAGCTTTTATCCTATTCCCGGCGGTCTTAAGGAGTGTCTGAGAGCGTACGAGCCGGATCTTCCCGTTATAACCTCCGAGGGCGCGCATAAGGTGTACGACGATCTGGGCGAATACCTTTCCACCGAAAAATCCAAGCTCCCCGTGGTTTACGACGTTCTGTCCTGCGAATTCGGCTGTAACTCCGGCGCAGGCTCGAGAGATAATTTCAATACCTTCAGCGCGACCGATATCATGTTCAACGCCAAAAGCTGGGCAGGCACGCGGAACAAGGCGGAGCGTTTCCATAAAAGGCTGTTCAAGGGTCTGGTGCTTGAGGACTATATGCGCAAGTATGAAAACAGATGCAAAACCATACAGCCAAGCGAAAGCGAGCTTAACAGGATATTTGACAGCATGGGCAAGTTCACCGATCAGGACAGGCACATCGACTGCCATGCCTGCGGCTATAAGAGCTGCTACCATATGGCGTATACCATCTTTGCGGGCAATAATACCCCCGCAAACTGCGTAGTACACGAGAAGCAGCAGATAAACGAGATGAAGAGCAAAATAGAGCATGAGCATACAGAGCTGCAAAAGGCGGTAGGCGAGATCAGAGATTCTCTTAAGGTGCTCAACGAAAAAATACAGCCGATCGCAGGTCATGCCGCTGACAATGCCAAGAACAATTCCGGAATCAAGGACGATATGAGCGCTCTTAACGAGGATATGATGGTAATTCACACCAGCGCCAACGAGATCGTGGATTCCGTATCGAAGATCGGCGTAAGCATCAGCGAATACACAAAGATACTGGAGAAGATCAAAAATATATCCGACCAGACAAATATCCTTGCTCTGAACGCTTCCATAGAGGCGGCAAGAGCGGGAGAACACGGCAAGGGTTTCTCGGTAGTCGCGGGAGAGGTAAGAACGCTGGCGGTGCAGTCTGCGGAAACGCTTAAAGAAGCGGAGGAGCATACCAACGAGATACTTTCCGAGATCACGGGCATAAGGTCGGCGTCGGATTCCATCGTAAGCGAGGTCGCAAGCACCCAGACGGGAGTTGCCCGCACCGATGAGGCGGTAGACGCTCTTAACCGAAGCTCCAAGTTCATAAGCGACAGCGTTTCTGAGGTAACTGCGGTTATCGAAGAGCTTAATACCATAGCCGATGAAATAAGCACAGGTATAAAATCCTGATGGCGCAAATAACAAAAAATCACCGTATACAGCGCGTTCCTGCGCTGTATACGGTTTTTTTATTCGGCGTAATTTTCTCCGTATTCGCCGTCAATAGGCTCCGGATCGTCGGTAGGTTCAAGCTCAAGACCGTCGACGCGGTGATCCTTAAGAAATTCTTTCCAGAATTCCGTTGTTCTGTCGAAATTCTCTCTCATCTTCTCCTCGCTCATGCTCATGGTTTTCACAGGCTTGCGGAAGGATACGTAAAGCTGTGAATCGTCGACCGTATCGCAGCCCAGCGTTTCCATAAGATCGGTCCCCGCAAGACGGTATCCAAGCTCCTCCGCATAAGGATCGTCCGGAAAAAGCTCGCGGCAGTCGTAAAAAACGCCGTCCAAAGCTCCGATGGATTGATAGGAATATTTGTCCCCTACGATCATTACCGTATTTCCCGACTGGAATTCCCCTATGAGCTTTGTGCGGTCGCTCTGGGCGTAATATATGGAAGCCGCCGTATCGTCGGCATAGCCGGAGGGGACATAGTACAGAGCCGCGATTTTTTTTCCGTCGTTGTTGTAATCCTGCGTATATTCGCTCCACACGGCGGTCAGCTCGCCGCAATAGTAGCTCATGTCGTAATCGGCGGCGATGTACAGTCCCTGAATGTCGGGTCGTTCCACTCTGACGTAATCGTATATCAAAAAAGCGGCAAGAGCAGCAAAAAACGCTCCTGCGATAACATACCATTTATTGTGATAAAAAAAGTTGGATATCCTTTCCCCCACGGTGTAGGTTCTTTCGGGGACAGGCTCGGCTTTAAGCTTGCTCTCCTCGGTAATAACGCCCTGTTTGAGCTTTATAAGCTCCAGACGTTCGCGCTTCAGTTTTTCCTCATACGCTTTCCTCTGAGCCGCCTGACGGGCGGCTTTTTCCTCGGCTGCGCGCGCCTCCCCCTCAAGCTCCGCCCTGCGTTCGGCTTCGTTTATTTCACGGACGGTGTCCAGAAACGACTTGCTTTTTTCCTTTTTCTTATCCTTTTCTTCCATATTTTTTCCTTTCTTTAGGCTTAAAAGAACCGCCGCGCCAAAACATCGGGAATGCCCGTTTCCCGCTTTTTATCTCTTATTATCCGTATCGGCGTATCCGTCCGCGCCGTCGAGAGAATCGTCATGCTCTATCCAGCTCTGCACGTTGACCACGGTGTATTTGTCGCGTGTGTTTCGTATAATGACCGTGGATATCCCCGCGTTGATTATGAGCCGCTTGCACATGGCGCACGGCTCGGCGGCGGCGCACAGCTCGCCCGTTTCCGCCTCATGCCCCGCAAGGTAGAGGGTGGAATCAAGGGTATCTCTCCTTGCGGCGGAGATTATGGCGTTTGCTTCCGCATGAACGCTGCGGCACAGCTCATACCGATGACCTTTAGGCACGTTCAGCCTTTCTCTTACGCAGCTTCCGGCGTCGCTGCAGTTGCGCCTGCCGCGGGGCGCGCCCGTATAGCCTGTGGAAACTATCTCGTCGTTTTTGACGATGATGGCTCCGAAATTTCTTCTGAGGCAGGTGCCGCGTTCAAGAACGGTTTCCGCGATATCGAGATAGTAGTTTATCTTATCTCTTCTGTTATCGGATATATTCATTGACAAATTACCCTTTCAAAAAATTTCCGTAAGCTGCGAAATGCTGCCTGCGGTCTTGTATACCTTTTCGGGCGACGATATCCTGCCGAACCCGTATGCCGCGTGAACGAAGGGTATCCCCGCACCGTATGCGCTGTCGCAGTCCCCTTGGGTATCTCCCACATATACAGCGCTTGATACGGAGCAGTTTTTCATAAGCGCAGTGATGGTTTCGCTTTTTGGGGCAAGCGTTTCGCCCCAGCACAGATGACCGTCAAAAAGCCGTCCCAGACCGCTGTACTTAAGGAACGCCTCTATATAGCCGCATTGGCAGTTGCTTACTATAAACAGCCTGTGCCGCCCTGCAAGCTCCGTGAGAACGTCCTCCGTTCCGTCGAAAAGCCGTCCGCCGTTTACCGCAAGATATTCCGCCTCCTCGTCGCTGCATTTTTGCATGATACCGAGCTGCTCGCGTTCGTTCAGCATGGGAAACAGCTTTGCGGCGATATCGGGCATGGTCATTCCCATAACGCTTTGCAGATCGCCGGCGGTAAAGACCGATCCCGCAAGACGGGGATCGCCGCTGTTTTTTACGGTGCGGGTCCATGACGCAGCCACATTTTCCGAGCTGTCCCACAGCGTGCCGTCCAGGTCGAAGATAATGCTTTCGGTATCCATAATTATCACTTCTCGCTTTCGAAAAAATGTACTGTAAAATTATTATACTCCTATTTTTATCTGCTGTCAATGGGTACCGTTACCGTTACACGGCAACAGCATTTACTTTTTTTCCTTTCTGATTACCTTAAAATAGGCATTTCCTCAAAAATTCTGCTTTATTACAAAATCAGGAT
>JAMPAO010000096.1 GCA_023667165.1 Ruminococcus sp.
GCCTGTTACGCCGTCGCTGTAAAAAACAAATTCGCCCGTTTTGTCTATAACTCCCCGCCTGCCGTCCTTTTCCGCCGAGGCCAGACCCTCGCTGAAATATGCGGCGCTGTCAAACACGGGTTCGATCGCCCATTTGCCGGCGGTGTCGATATATCCGTATTTCCAGTTGGCGCTGTCTTCGTAATAATTTTCATCATTCTCCGGAATATAATTTTCATCGGTGAAATCCTTCGGTACGGGATATGCGGCAAGTCCCTCGGAAAAACCGTCGGGATAAAAACACAGAAAATCATGATCCCGCCTGTCAAGCAGGTCGTCAATGACGGTTTCCCCCGTTCGGGCGTCAAGAAAATACGCATGGTGGCGCAGCAGACCCTCCCGCGCTTTTCCGATAAACGCATAATCGCTGCAGCCGACTTCGTAAAGCTCGGCGCCGTTTATGTCAATGGCGTAGGAATAACCGGACGACTGCCAGACCACGGCAGCGCCCTCGCTGAAATCGGAGGCGTATGTATGCTCTATGGGGACAACGATCTCTCCGGCGGAATTTATATATCCGGACAAGCCGCCCTCCCTCTCATCTTTAACAACGGACATTCCGCAGTGAAACCCGCCGAGATATCCGAAAGACATGGGAACGGCTGTTTGGGCGCGCAGATCGACGGCGCCGTATTTTCCGTCCTTGCATACCGCCGCCAGACCGTCGCCGAAAAAATATGCTTTATCGTATTTGCCGTCGGTAACTACATTTCCGTTTTTGTCGATATACTCGAAATAACCGCTTAAATAAACGGGAAACAGCATTTCAAAGGGTTCTGTTTCGGGAAGTATTTCCGAAGCCGCTTCGGAGCTTTCTTCTTCCGCTGTTTCGGCAGCCGTTGTTTCTGATATCACGGTATTCGGCAGCTCCGATATTTCGGTATCTGCCGTTTCGGATAATTCGGGAGCGTTGACCGTATCCGCATTTGACGCGCAGGAGGTCAGCAAGAATGCTGCGGCAAGGAAACCTATCGTATTTATTTTTTTGATGAGATCGGTCATTTTATACGCTCCTTTGGTTTTGCCGGTCTGTACTCTCCCCGTTACATGGGAACGGCATATGCATTATAATAACATTATAATGCAAGCAGCGGTAAAAATCAAGGGGATCGCACACGAAAATTTGAAACACCGTCCCTCGGATCCGCCTGCGCGGAAATTCTTGCCGAAATACCCTTGTATAAATTACCCAAATGTGGTATAATGTAAAAGAATGATCGTTTGTTTCCACTGCCGAAAGGAATGAAATTTATGGCTGAACCTATAGAAACATCGGCGGAAAGCCGCCCCGTAAGAGCCGTTATAGTAACGGCGGATACGGGAGAGTACGACGCGGAGATCTCCCTTGACGAGCTGGAGGAGCTTGCACGTACCGCAGGAGCGGAGGTGGTGGGACGGGCGCTGCAAAAACGTCCGTCCCCCGACAACGCTACCTATATCGGCTCGGGACGGCTTGAGGAGCTGTCGGGAGAGCTGGAGGCTCTGGGCGCGGAGCTGCTCATATTCGACTGCGAGCTTACGGCAAATCAGGTAAGGAATATCGAAAACATTACCGACGTACACACCATCGACCGCACCACCCTTATACTGGATATATTCGCCCAAAGAGCATTGTCCGCCGAGGGGCGCATACAGGTAGAGCTTGCGCAGCAGAAATACAGGCTTGCGCACCTTGCGGGAAAGGGCGTTTCCCTGTCAAGGCTGGGAGGCGGCATAGGCACAAGAGGTCCCGGAGAATCCAAGCTGGAAACGGACAGGAGGCACATACGCCGCCGTATAGATGTCTTGGAGGACAAGCTGGAGGATATACGCGGCAGGAGAGAGCTTATACGCAGCCGCAGAAAAAAGGATAACGTCCTGACCGCCGCCATAGTGGGATATACCAACGCGGGAAAATCCACTCTGCTCAACGCCCTTACCGGCGCGGGAGTTCTTGCGGAGGACAAGCTCTTTGCCACCCTCGACGTCACCTCCCGCGCCATAGAGCTTCCCGACGGCAGAAGCGTGCTGCTTGCCGACACGGTGGGTCTTATAAGGAGGCTGCCCCATAATCTGGTGGAAGCGTTCAAAAGCACTCTCGAGGAGGCTGCCAACGCGGATATAATACTCAACGTTATAGATATAAGCGCGGACGATGCAGCAGACCAAGCCAAGGTGACAAGAGAACTGCTCGGCGAGCTTGGCTGCGGCGGCATACCGGAGATAAACGTACTCAACAAGTGCGACAGGCTGCACGGCTGGGAGAATATCCCCGAGGACGGCGTTACCGTAAGGATATCCGCAAAGGAGCGTATGGGTTTTGACAGGCTTTTGGAAAAGATCGCCGCAAATCTCCCGAAATCGGCGGAAAGAGGCAGATTTGTCATTCCCTACGACAAAACCGCCCTTATCGGTCTGATACAGGAGGAAGGGAAGATATTTTCCCGGGAGTACACTCCGGAGGGCACGGAGATAGACGCTCTTGTGGATAATAAGATACTTTGCAGGGTGGATCCGTACCGGAAGGACGGCGGCTCATGAGCGCGCTTATGATCGCCGCAGGCGTTATAACTGCGGCTTTGGGACTTGCGCTTTGCGGATATCTGCGCTCAAAGGCAGCCGCGTATGCGGAGGAGCTTGCCCGCATAAGGCGGGAATACACCCTATGCAGCGCCGTTGTGCTTGACGTTCACAAGGAAAAAACGGGCGGGAGGAGAGTAAAGGCGGTCATTGTGCAGTTTCGCATAGAGGCGGAAAAAAGAACGGTCGTCCACCGAATTACGGATCGGTTTTATAAAAGCTATAAGCGGGGGGATAATATAAGCATACTTTTCCTTGAGGGAAAGACCTCCGACAGGGGGATCATAGCCGACGACAACGTTTATATCCGCTGCGAAAGGACCGTACCCGCGCTTTGTCCCCTGCTGGCGGCAGTTTCGGTCATAGCGGGAGCAGCCGCCGTAACTGCGGGGATCGGCGCGTTATGACGGTAAAAAAATAATATATTGTTCTGAAATAAATAAATAAAATGGAGTTGATATTGTGGCAGTTACACACAGAAAAAGAACCGTCGGTGAAAAGGACAGGGGCGTTTCCCTTACGGTCCTTACCGATGAAAAGTTCAAGATAAACAGCTTTGTCATTAATTTTATGTCCGAGCTTACAAGGGAAAACGCGGCAGCCAACGCGGCGGCGGCGTTCATACTGGAGGATTCGTGCGGGGCGTACCCCGATATTACCTCTTTGAGCAGGCGGCTGGCGGGACTTTACGGAGCGAACATAAGGACAGGTATCAGCAGATTTGCCGACAGCAGCGTCATAACCGTTTCCGGCGGCTGTATCCCCGACAGATACGCCTTGAACGGGGAGGAGATAACCTATGAGCTTTTGCAGACCCTCCTTTGCTGTATCTTCGAGCCTGTTACGGAGAACGGCGTATTCCCCCAAAAGGAATTTGAGCTGAAAAGACAGGAGCTTGAGGACGATATCGGCGCGGATATCAACGACAAGCGCAGCTACGCGTTCAAGCAGGCGGGAAAGCTCATATACGAAAACGAGCCTGCGGGGATAGCCGTGAAGGGAGAAAGAGAGGACGTAAGAGCTCTTACATCGGAAAAGGTGTACAGGGCATACAAAAAGCTGCTTTCAAGCGCGAAAATAGAGATATTTTTCGCGGGAGCGCATTTGCCGGAAAAATGCGAAAGGCTTATCGAGGAAAGATTCGGCGCGATGGAGAGAGAAAATGTTTACGCACCGAAAATATCTCCCTCGCCCCTTAAAAATACCGTGCTCGAGCATACGGAAAGGCTGGACGTGGCACAGAGCAAAACGGTCATGGCGTTTAAGAACGATATATACGATCCCCCGCTTGCCAACGTTTTCGGGGCGGTTTTCGGCACATCTCCATTTTCCATGCTTTTCGAAAACGTGCGGGAAAGGCTTAGTCTGTGCTATTACTGCTCCGCTTCCTTTAACTCCGGAAAATACGTTATGTACGTCGACAGCGGCGTGGAGGCGGAAAACATCGAGCCTGCGCGGGAGGAGATACTCCGTCAGCTTGAAGCGGCGCAGAGGGGAGAATTTTCCGATGAAATGCTGGAGCAGGCTAAGCTTACCGTACTCAATGCCTTAAGTTCCGTGGAGGATATCCCGGGAAGTTTGATAAACTGGTATTTTTCATACTGCCTGAGAAAGGAACAATCTCCCGAAGAGGTAAAGGCGCTGGTGAAAAAAATGACCCGCGGGGATATATGCAGATATGCGTCGTCGTATAAGCCGGACACGGTTTATATTCTGACCGGAAAGGAGAATGACTGATGACAAAGCAGACAATAAGAAACGAACGCCTGGGCGAGGAATACACAAGGGTGATACACCCCAGCGGTCTGGAGATACTGATTTGGAAAACCGAGGGATACAGCGGAAAGCACGCTCTTTTCGGCACCCGCTACGGCTCCGTGAATACCACGTTCAAAACAAAGGACGATCCGGATTTTATAACCGTACCCAACGGCATAGCTCATTATCTGGAGCATAAGCTCTTTGAAAACGAGGACTGCAAGGTATTCGACCTTTACGCCAAAACCGGCGCTTCCGGCAACGCCTACACATCCTTTGACAAGACCTGCTATCTTTTTTACTGTACGGATAATTTTGCCGATTCCTTGAAAATACTGCTCGATTTCGTGCAAAAACCTTACTTCACCGAGGAAACCGTCCGCAAGGAACGGGGGATAATCGGGCAGGAAATAAGAATGTACGACGACGATCCCAACTGGAGGGTATTTTTCGGTCTGCTGGAGGGGATATACCACAGCAACCCCGTAAGGATAGATATTGCGGGAACGCAGGAAAGCATTGCGCAGATAAATGCGGAGCTGCTGTACCGCTGCTACAATACCTTCTACAACCTACACAACATGGTGCTTGCCGTGGCGGGGGACGTTGACGAGGACGAGATACTCGCCATATGCGATGAAATGCTCATTCCCTCGGAAAACAAGGAGCTTTTATCCATAGTCCCCGATGAGCCGGATACGGTTGCCGCCGAATACAGCGAACAGCGGCTGGAGGTGGCGGTCCCGCTGTTCAATATGGGATTCAAGTCCGCGCCCGTGAGCCGCGAGGACGAGGCAAGGTGCGAGGTGCTGTCGGACATTGTTCTGGCAATGATAGCGGACGAAACGTCGGACTTTTACAAAAGGCTCTACGACGAGGGACTGATAAATTCAGCTTTCGGTTATGAAACTTTTTCGGGCAGCGGATTTTTCGTTCCCATATTTTCGGGAGAATCGAGAGAGCCTAAAAGGGTCGCTGAGCTTATCAAGGAGGAGATAAACCGTCTGAAAAGGGACGGCTTTGACGGGGAACGCTTCGATACCGTAAAAAAAGCCTATTACGGCTCTCTTGTAAGAGCCTTGGGCAGTCCCGAAGCCATAGCCTCCGTTCTTATAAACTCCGGTCTGCGGGGAGCGGGGGACGCGTTTTCCGTAATAGACGCCGTTGCAGCCGTTACCGTTCCGGAAGCGGAGAAATTTCTGCGGGAAAGATTCAATACGGAAAACTGCTCTCTGTCGGTTGTGATCCCGTCGTCCGGGGAGAAAGGGTGAAAAGGCAATGGAACAGCTTTCAAAACTGAGTACGGACAATGTGGTGTTCCCGAAACTGGGGATAGATATAACGCTTGACAATGAGGCGTTCGTGCTTTTCGGACTGTCTGTAAAGTGGTACGGACTTATAATTGCCGCGGGAATGCTCCTTGCGATGATATACTGCTTTCGCCGCACAAAGGAATTCGGACTCGACGGAAACAGGCTCGTAGACGCGGTTTTTGCGGGGATAATCGGCGCGGTAATCGGGGCAAGGCTCTATTACGTGGTTTTGCACCCCGAGAGCTTTCACACCGTAAGGGACGTGCTTGCCATAAGAGATGGAGGCCTTGCGATCTACGGCGGCATACTGGGAGCGCTGCTTTTCGGCTGCGTGACCGCAAAGCTGAGGAAGCTCAGGATACTGCCGACCGTTGATCTGGCGGCAATGGGATTTCTTATCGGTCAGGGCGTGGGGCGCTGGGGAAACTTTTTCAATCAGGAGGCGTTCGGCTGCAACACCTCTCTGCCCTGGGGAATGTCGGGGGGCAGGATACAAAATTACCTGTACAGTCATCAGGCAAGCCTTGCTGCACAAGGAATGGACATAGATCCCTTTCTTCCCGTACACCCCTGCTTTCTTTATGAATCCGTCTGGTGTCTGGCGGGACTTTTGCTGCTGCATTTTTATTACAGGCACAGAAAATTCGACGGGGAGATATTCTGCATATACGTGCTGTGGTACGGTACGGGCAGATTTTTCATAGAGGGTCTGCGCACCGACAGTCTTTATATAGGCAGTGTAAGAGCATCGCAGATGCTGGCTCTCGTCAGCGCGGCGGCGGCTCTTGCCGTACTCGTGACAATGCGTGTGGCTGTTCGGAAAAAGGGCGTTTCCCTGTACAAGGACAGCGACGAGTCAAAGGCGGCGCTCGAGGCGGCGGAGCGCGAGGAACGGGACGAGGCGGAAAGAAAAGCCGCAAAAAAATCCGCAAAAAACACTCTTACGGAGGATCAGAAGATCGTTTCCGACGAGGAGGACGGCTGATGAAAAGAATGAATACGGCTGACTGTGCGCCGTATATCCGGATAAATTCATTATAGAGGGCGCCGTATCGGAGGATATCACCGTTACGGCGGAGTAACATATTACGCAGACCGCGCGGTCTGTAAATCGATCGTTATTTGTACAGAAAACAAGGAGGAATTTATTATGGCAAAGCTGATCGACGGCAAGGCGGTATCCGCCAAGGTAAAAGAGCAGGTGCGTACCGAGGCGGAGCTGCTCAGGGAAAAGGGCATTTCCGTGGGACTGGCTGTGGTGATCGTGGGCGACGATCCCGCTTCAAGGGTATATGTAAACAACAAGAAAAAGGCTTGCGCCGAGGTAGGCTTTGAATCCTACGAGTACGCTCTCCCCGCCGAAACAACTCAAACGGAGCTGCTGGAGCTGGTGGAGAAGCTCAACGCGGACAGCAAGGTAAACGGGATACTTGTACAGCTCCCTCTCCCCGGACATATCAGCGAGAACGCGGTGATAAACGCCATTCGCCCCGACAAGGACGTGGACGCGTTCCATCCGGAAAATGTGGGTCACATCATGATAGGCGATTACTCTTTCCTGCCCTGCACTCCCGCGGGAGTTATGGAGCTTATCGCCGAAACGGGCGTGGACGTATGCGGAAAAAGATGCGTTGTTATCGGCAGGAGCAATATAGTGGGCAAGCCTATGGCAATGCTGCTGCTGCATAAAAACGGCACCGTTACGGTTACACACTCAAAAACAAAGGATCTGCGCGGGATATGCGCCGAGGCTGACATACTTGTGGCGGCTGTGGGCAAGGCGAAATTCGTCACCCCCGACATGGTAAAGGAGGGCGCTGTGGTCATAGACGTGGGCATGAACCGGAACGATCGGGGCAAGCTTTGCGGAGATGTGGACTTTGAAGCCTGCAAGGACAAGGCGGGTTTTATAACTCCCGTTCCCGGAGGCGTGGGTCCCATGACCATAGCAATGCTTATGAGGAATACCCTTACGGCGGCAAAAAACGCGGCTCTGAGGGAGCAGAGCCTGTGAAAAGGCTTACGGCAGCCATAACGGTTCTGATGACAGCGGCTGTTATGACATGCTGCGGCAGTACGGAAGAAAAAACGTCGACGATACGGGTAGTTTAACCGAAACGCAGGCGGCGGAGATACCCGAAGAAGTCTTTTTTACCGAATTATCCGAAACGCCGAATGAACCGAAAACCGTATCGGAATACAAAGCAGCGGAGGACTGCGGCGGCGTTATGTACCCCGTATATTGGAACGGCGGTTTTTCCTATATGGATATCGACGGAAAGGCGTGTTGACACTATCCGAAATGCTCGGATTGCAGGCAGATTTTTTCGTATTTCAAGGCAATTTTCCGCAGGCATACTCGTGTATGGCAAGGAAAATTAACGCAGAAAGACGGAAAATATGTCTGTAAGACGGGCGTTGAGCGGTAGTGTCAACACGCCCTAATAAGCGGCAGAAAATACAGCGCGGCGAGGTTCGCCTCGGAAGGACTTTATGCCGTTTGCCGCAGCGGCAAATGGGGATTTATTGACGGAAACGAAAAAGAAATAATACCTTGCGTTTATGAATATGCAGGCGATTTTTCCGATGGACTGGCGGCGGTCAAGGCGGACGGGAAGTACGGTTTTGTAAATACACGGGGAGAGATCGCGATAGCTCCCGAATTTGACCGCGTTTCGGGTTTCAGCGAGGGGTACGCATATACCGTCAGAGAGTCGCCTTACGGAGAATACATTGATAAAAGCGGGAAAACGGTTTTCGGTACGGGAATGCGGGACGGCGCCGGCTTCAGTGAGGGGAGAGCGGTTTTATCGTCGCTTTCCGGATCTTCTCCGTTTTATGCGGTCGTTGATACGGAAGGCAATGTGTTGTTTGACAATGATTATTTACACGGAACATACATCGGCAGCTATGAATGCGGAGCGGCAGTTTTTCCGATCTTAAAAGATGGGCAGGTCAAGTATATCTATATTGACAGATCGGGAAATAAATGCTTCGACGGTTATTTTGACTGCGCCTATCCGTTCAGCGAGGACTTAGCCGCAGCCGAAAAGGACGGCAGGATGGGAGTTATAGACAAAACGGGCGAATTTGTTTTTTACAGCGACGGCGTAACAGGCGCGTATTCCGAGGGGTATATCAAATATTTCACCGAAACAGACGGGAACAAAAGATACGGATTCCTCGATAAAAACGGAAATACCGCGATCCCCGCAGAATACGACAGGATTTACAGTGATTTCCGTGACGGACTTGCTTTGGCGGAGCTTGACGGCAAGCTGATCTATATAGATACCGGCGGAAACGGGGTATTTTCCTTTGATAAACCCGAGGATATGCGGTGGACGCCGTATTGACCGCAGATCGGGATCCGCGCAAAGGGAGGTAAGCGCCGAAACGTTCAAACGGGGGATTTTCATTATAGGCAGAAAATAAGCAAGAGGCAGCGATAAAAATCACTGCCTCTTGCTTATTTTCTGGAGGCGCCACCCGGATTCGGACCGGGGGTCAAGGAGTTGCAGTCCTTTGCCTTACCACTTGGCTATAGCGCCGTCAAAATTATGATGTCGTAAAAAAGAAATGGAGCGGATTACGAGGCTCGAACTCGCTACCTCCACCTTGGCAAGGTGGCGC
>JAMPAO010000097.1 GCA_023667165.1 Ruminococcus sp.
GTAAGGGACGTGGCAAAAAGCATGTCGCCTTATCTTGATGAGAAAACTGTGGTCGTGAACACGGGAAAAGGTCTTGAAAGCGGCTCTCTCAAGCGTGTGAGCATTGTGGTCGGGGAGGAGATCGGCAGACCCATAACCGTGCTGACGGGACCCAGCCACGCGGAGGAGGTGGCTCTCGGAATGCCCACCACCGTTGCCGTTTCCTCCGAAATAATGGAGCAGGCGGCGTACGTTCAGAGCGTTATGTCCAACAGCACCCTGCGGATATATCTGAACGACGACGTAATAGGCTGCGAGATCGGCGGAGCCTTGAAAAACATAATAGCCCTGTGCGCGGGAATATGCGACGGAATGGGCTTCGGCGACAATACCAAGGCGGCTCTTATGACAAGGGGCATATGGGAGATATCCCGACTGGGATACGCCCTCGGCGGCAAGCAGGAAACCTTTGCGGGACTTACGGGCGTGGGAGATCTTATAGTGACCTGCACCAGTATGCACAGCCGCAACAGGCGCGCGGGAATACTTATCGGTCAGGGCGTCGATCCGGAAGAAGCGGTAAGGCAAGTAGGCACGGTAGAGGGATATTTCTGCACCAGAGCCGCCTACGAGCTTTCGAGGCAGTACGGCATATGCCTGCCCATTACCGAGCAGTGCTATAAGGTGCTTTACCGGGGCGCAAGTCCGCAGAATGCGTTAAAAGAGCTGATGGACCGTCCCAAACGAAGCGAGAGCGAAAACGCCCTCTATGAAATAGACGGCTGAAGGCATTTCAAACGCCCGTAAAAAATATTTTTCTCAAAATTGCCGAAATGCATTTACAAAAGGGATAAAATGGTGTATAATTAAAGTGAAAGCGGCACAGCGTTTTTGAAAGGATTTTTGAAAGGATAATTTCACATGAAGGTCAATTGGAACAGTAAATATACTACCGTGTCCGTGTATACGGTGATAACCTTTGCCATATGTCTTGCAATGGTGCTTGTGGTAGCCAAATTCTCCGCTATCGCGGGAGCCTTCGGCACGGCTGTGAGTACCATATCCGCAGTGATATGGGGTTTTATAATAGCGTATCTGCTCAACCCCGTGATGATGTGGGTCGAGAGGATCTCCAAGAAGCTGTTTGAGCGGAAAAAGCCTCATCCCAGGCTTTGCAGAGGCATAAGCACGGCGTTTGCGATAATATTCGGCATAGCCGTCATATGCGCTCTTATCGCCATAGTCGTTCCCCAGGTGATCGACAGTATCCTTCAGATATTCAACAACGCCCAGAATTACATGAACAATGTTTACGCCTGGGTAAATACCACTCTTGCGGAATATCCGGAGATACTGGATTACCTTAACAGTCAGCTTGACAGTATACGGTCAGCGGTGATCTCGGCGGTGAATAATCTCATACCGAGAGTGGGCGACTGGGCGGTGCGCGTCAAGGACGGAGCCGTAGGTCTGGCGATAGGACTTAAGGACTTTATAATCGGCTTCATAGTCGCGGTCTATCTGCTCAACGACAAGGAAAAGTTCCTTGCGCAGGCTAAAAAAATGACCACGGCGGTATTTCCCGAAAAGCTGTGCCGCGAGGTGCTTAGGATCGTTGATAAGACAAATAAATCCTTCAGCGGCTTCATATCGGGCAAGTTACTCGATTCCTTTATAATCGGCATGATATGCTTCATCGCCATGACCCTTATGAAAATGGAATTTTCCGTGCTGATAAGCACGATAGTCGGAGTTACCAACATCATTCCCTTTTTCGGACCCTTTATCGGAGCTATACCCTCCGCGCTGCTGCTGCTGATCTCCGCGCCGGAGCAGACGCTGAAATTCATCATAATGGTCATAATCCTCCAGCAGTTCGACGGAAATATTTTAGGGCCGTTCATTCTGGGAGATTCAACGGGACTTCCCGCCTTTTGGGTAATGTTCGCCATCTTCCTGGGCGGCGGCTTGTTCGGCTTTGCGGGAATGCTTCTGGGAGTGCCCGTATTCGCCGTAATATACGCCCTTGCCCAGGAGATAACCGAGTCCCTGCTCAGGAGAAAAGGACTTTCCACCGCAACGGAGGATTATTATCTCAAGCCTGCGGCGGTAAAGGAACATGATATGCCGCATTTTAAGCTTGTAAAGCCGGATAAAAAGAAATAATTTGATATCCCCCGAATATGCCGTGTATTCGGGGGATATTTTTGTGTAAACCGCAGGTTTAGTCCGTGCTCTGCCGACAGTCGGTTGACATAAAAGCCGCCGCCGTGCTATAATTACAGTACAAGCTCCGGTTAATGCCGATATGTACGGCTAAGCGGAGCAAGATCAAGGATCGGGAGGAATACAGTTATGAATGCGGAGAAAACGGGAAAATTCATATCCAAACTCAGGAAAGAGAAAAATATGACCCAAAGCGAGCTTGCCGCACAGCTTAATATTACCGATAAAGCCGTGTCAAAGTGGGAAAGAGGTCTTAGCTATCCCGATACGGAGCTTCTGCCCGCAGTAAGCTCCGTACTCGGCGTGACCGTGGACGAGCTGCTGAACGGCGAAAGAGCGCAGGCGGGTATCGCTGCCGATACGGAAAAAACGCCCGATCCGGCTGCCGCCGTCCGCATGCGTTCATTCAGCCGCGCGCTGCCCTTTCTGTACACATCGGCAATGCTGCTGGCAGTCATAGTGTGCGTCATATGCGACGCCGCGGTAGGCGGGGGACTTAGCTGGTCGCCGTATCCCGTATATTCCGTCATATTCGCATGGGCGGTGACTATTCCCGCAGTATGTATGGGCAAAAGGGGAATGTCCCGTTCTCTGGCGGTGCTGACCCTGCTTATTCTGCCGTTTTTGTATTCCCTTGACGTCCTCATCGGAGGAGATATCTCCATAATGCCCATTGGAACGGGAGCGGCGGTAATTTCGCTTATATATTTCTGGCTGATATTTTTCTTCTTCCGTTTTTTCAAATGCAGGAAATTTTTTGCTGCGGGGATGTCGGTCTTAACGGCAATACCCGTCTGCGCAGCCATAAACCTGTTCGTATCGGCAAAGCTGAACGCTGCGTCGGTCGATATCTGGGATATCGTTTCCTATGCCGTGCTCCTGATAATTTCTGCGGTCCTTTTCCGCAAAGACGGAAACAGCCGCGCCGCGCTCGAAAGCGGCAAATAATTTCCCAACGAAATAAGCATAAAAACGCGCGGGACGTTTTTCCGTAAGCCATAACAGCAAAAATAAAAATCCCTGCCCGCAGCACTTGCAATTTGCAAAAGAATGTGATATAATGATAATACAATGACCGGCAGACGTCAGATCTGCGGTTTCCGATTCCGTTTGCCGCGGGATGCTCATCCCGTTTAGCGGAAAAACCGAAAACTGTAATTCAAAGGGTGAAAGCAGCATGGATATTATCATTCCGTCAAATGTTGAAATAGTTATGAAAAAGCTGGAGGAAGCAGGCTTTGAGGCTTATCTTGTGGGAGGCTGCGTAAGGGACGGTATGCTGGGAAAACAGCCCAAGGATTACGATATAGCCACAAACGCCCTGCCGGAGGAAACCATGCAGTGCTTCGGCCGCAGCCATAAGGTCATAGAAACAGGCGTAAAATACGGCACAGTTACCGTCGTCAGCGGGGAGGACAGTGTTGAAGTCACCACCTACCGCACCGACGGAGAGTATACCGACCGCAGGCGGCCGGAGAGCGTAAGATTTTCGTCCTGCCTGGAGCACGACCTTGCCCGCAGGGATTTTACCGTAAACGCTATGGCATATTCTCCCAAAAAGGGAGTTATAGATCTGTTCGGAGGTCAGCAGGATCTGTTCAGCCGCTGTATCAGATGCGTAGGCGACCCCTGCGAACGCTTTGAGGAAGACGCTCTGCGGATAATGCGCGCCCTGCGCTTTGCATCCGTTCTGAGCTTTAATATAGACGCCGCCACGGCTCGTGCCATGCACAGCAAGCGCAGCCTTTTAAAGGAGATCGCCTCCGAAAGGATCAGCTCCGAGCTTACAGGCTTCATCACAGGCGCGTCCCCCTGCGATCTTATGATCGAGTTTGACGATATTTTCACCACCGTTATTCCGGAATTCCTGAAATGCGTCGAATTCGACCAGCGCAGCCGTTATCATGTTTACGACGTGTGGGAGCATATCGCCCACGCCGTGGAGAATTCAAAAAATGACAAATATGTACGTCTTGCGCTGCTGTTCCACGATATAGAAAAGCCGAGCTGCTTTTTCACCGACGACGAGGGACAGGGGCATTTTGCGGGTCACGAGCGAAAAAGCGCCGAAGCGGCAGAGGCGATCATGCGCCGTCTGCGCTTTGACAATGAAACCGTGCGCAGGGTCTGCGAGCTGATCAAATTTCATTACGTCACGCCGGTGGCGGATAAAAAAGTGGTCAAAAGGCTTCTTTCCGCGCTGGGTATAGAGCAGTTCGTCCGTCTGACCGAGGTTGTCAAGGGCGACAGCAGAGCAAAGCAGAGCTTCTGCCTTGAAAGGGTCGGAATTCTCGATTCCATGAAATACCTTGCCTACGAGGCTGTGAACAACGGGGAATGCTTTTCACTGTCCTCGCTTGCCGTAAACGGGGACGATCTGGGAGCTGCGGGCATAACCGGCAGGGAAGCGGGAGATACGCTTGGATTTCTGCTTGGCAGCGTCATAGGCGGAGAGCTTGAAAATGAAAAAAAAGCTTTGATGGAAGCCGCCTTAAAGTATCACAGATCTCTTTGCGGCATATAATGATATTACAGCTCCGCAGCGGACTGGGATCCGTCGTTTTTCAGGTCGCTGATGAGCCTGATAAAGCAGTCCACGTCGCCAAAGTCCTTGTTTACCGAAGCAAAGCGGACGTAAGCTACCTCGTCGAGCTGCTTGAGCCTTTCAAGGACCATATCTCCTATTTCGCATGAGGATATCTGCGAAAGCATATTGTTTGCGCAGTAGCTTTCAATGCTGTCCGCAATGGCGATAATGGCGGAGCCGGGCACGGGGCGTTTTTTCACGGCGAAGGAAAGACCTCTTATCAGCTTGCTTCTGTCGTACGGCTCGTAGGTGTTGTCTTTTTTGTTGACAAGGAGCTCCGGCTTTTCCACGCTTTCGTATGTTGTAAACCGTCTGTCGCAGCGGGAGCAGCGGCGCCTGCGGCGTTTTTTTCCTTCAATGAGCCGCGAGTCTATGACCTTTGTGTCGTCGTTTCCGCAGTACGGACATTTCATGAGTATCACATCCTTAAATAATGATTTTCGAACCTGCCGCCGATGGATATTCTTTGATTCAATAAGGATCTTGCCCCGCCGTTTTAACGCGGTGATCGGCGAGGGATCGTATCCTCCGCCGATTTCGAAAACGGGATCCGCCGCCGAACGGAGCGGGGACATCTTGCTAAGTTATATTATACCCGATTTTTCCAAAAATGTCAACATGAATTTATATTTTTTCGTCAAATTTTGTATCAAAGGAAGTAATAAAATTGAGAAAAAAAAGAAAAAACAACGGAGTGAAAATATTTCTCGTATCCACGGTATTTTTGTTTGCCATGGTATTTGCAATGTCACGTTTAACCGGCGGCAGAGAAGAGGAGGAGATCGGAACGGATAAAAACAGCGTTTCAACGGACGGATCGGGCGCAAATACCGCCGTCGGCGGGGCGTCGGACGACGATCCTCATATGACCCCGTCCCCCGAGGACGTACCGGAAACCTCGGCGGAGGAACCCCGCGAGCCGAAGCCCGACCCTGCCGACGCCGACAATACCTGGGCGATGTTTCTTGTAAATTCCAAAAACAAGGTGTCCGACGAATATTGTAACGGCATAGACCGCGCCCTTGTTTACGAAAGCTGGCGCGAGTACCATATGGATACAAGAATGGCGGAGTACATGAAGCAGATGCTCAAGGCGGCGCAGGAGGATCTCAACCCCGACGGGGGAAACGAGCATTATCTTAACGTAATGTCCGCATACCGCAGCATAGAATACCAGCAGAACAATTTCGACAAAAGCGTCAAGGACAGAATGGAAAACAAGGGAATGACCGAGGAGGAGGCTTACGAGGATACCCTCAAGGAGGTGCAGCTTCCCGGTTACAGCGAGCATAACGCAGGAATTGCGGCGGATATCATGTCCGACGAGTATGTGGATATGGACGACGACGGCTTCAAAAATACAAAGGCGTATGCGTGGCTTCAGGAGAACGCCGCAGACTACGGCTTTATCCTGCGCTATCCCGAGGGCAAGGAAAGCGTTACAGGGATAATCTACGAGCCGTGGCACTACAGATTTGTGGGCGTATACTATGCCAAGCTGATAACCGATAAGGGCATTACGCTGGAGGAATTTTTCGAGGAAATGAACTGGGTGGACGAGGACGGCGTCGCCGTGTATCATACCCCCACGCTTGAATAATAAACCGAAAACGCGCCGGAAACGCCGCCTGCGGAATAAACGCAGACGGCGTTTTTTTGCCGATGAAAGACGCGCAGTCTTTTTGAAAATTGTCTATAGTGAGGCTGAAGATCAGTATTACGGCTTTGCCGCCCCGTGGTCGAGAGGTCCCCTGCCGCTGCCTATGTCAAGACCCGAGCGTATGATCTCCGTCAGATATTTTTTCGCCCGCCTTACGCTTTCCGGAATGCTCATTCCCTCCGCAAGACCGCAGGCTATGGCCGATGAAAGGGTGCAGCCTGTTCCGTGGGTATTGGGATTGTCTATCCGTTCCCCGTCAAATTCGTAAAATCCGCCGCAGTACAGCACGTCGTGAGCGGAGCCTTTCATATGACCGCCCTTTACAAGAACTGCGGCTCCCGTATCGGCGGAAATGACCTTCGCCGCAGCTTTCATGCCGCTTATGTCCTCTATCGTCCCTCCCCCCAGCAGCTCCGCCTCGGGAATGTTGGGAGTTACTATGTCCGATATACTCATTATCACGGATTTCAGCGCGCCCACGGCGTTTTCGTCGGTCAGCCGCGTCCCGTCGGTGGAAACCGTCACCGTGTCCGTGACGATATTGCGCACGCCGTATCTGATAAGCAGCTCCGCGGTTATCTCCATAATACCGCTGTTGGGCAGCATACCTATCTTGACCGCGTCGGGAGGTATGTCAGCCAGCACTGCTTCAAGCTGCTTCCCGAAGAAGTCGGGAGGAACGGGCATAACGTCTGTCACGCCCAGGGTGTTCTGAGCCGTCAGAGCCGTAATAACGCTCATTCCGTAAAGATCGTAGGCGGCGAAGGTTTTCATATCTGCCTGAATGCCCGCGCCGCCGCCGGGGTCGGAGCCTGCTATGGTAAGCACGGTTTTCTTTTTTCTCATAATAGACCTCCTCGTAAACTTCCAAAACGCTGCCTGACTTGTCTTTTTTGCATCATGCTTCGCCCATTTTCCTTGCAATACAATAAAGGAAGCACTGAATAAATACGTTTCTAAGCACTCTCAGTTACGGATTTTCGAGTGCTTGAAACGTAGGCTGCGCCTTTATTCAGCACTTCCTTGAGTATTCCTGCGGAAAATGCGCTTTGCCTAATGCAAAAAATTCTGCGTCATTCAGCATTTTTCCGGTTTCCGAGGAGGTCTGATAAATTCTCCGAAAAAACATATCTGTTCAAGGCTTCCCGTATATCTGTCGCCGCTCTTTCGGGATCGGGACTGTTCATTATCGCAGATACCGCAGCCATACCCGAAACGCCACTTCCGCGAAGTATTTTGCAGTTGCTGCCGTCAAGTCCGCCTATGGCGCACACGGGAATGCTGACCGCGCGGCATATTTCTCCGAGCGTTTCAACGCTTGTGATAACGGCGTCCTTTGTTTTCGAGGGGAATACCGCCCCCACTCCCAGATAATCCGCTCCGTCGGACTGAGCCTTCAGCGCAGCCTCTGCGGTCTTAGCCGTAGCGCCGATGATCATATTCCCGCCCAAAATGCGCCTTGCGTCGGCAACGGGAATATCCTCTCCGCCCAGATGCACTCCCGCCGCGCCGCAGGCAAGAGCGATATCCGCTCTGTCGTTGATGATAAGGGGAATGCGGAATTTGTCCGTAACCGCTTTAACGCTTCGGGCGATTTGGAGAAGCTCTCTTCCGCCGCGTTTTTTTTCGCGGAGCTGTACCATGGTAACGCCGCCTCTGCACGCCGCCTCCACCGTCTGCGGGAGCTTGTCCGAGCTGCTTGTAACAAGATATAAAGTAACGTTCGGTTCATTCATAAAGCTCATACCTCGCATTTTTTATGAAAAAGTCTTTGTCCATTAAAAAAAGTCCGTCCGTAACGCCGTCGCGGAAGCGGCTTATGCTTCGGCTGCGCTCAAAAGCGATTTGAGCGTATTCGCCCGCCAGCTTCATGACCACAGCCGCCGAAACGGCGCTTTCAAAGGGATCGGCGGCGGCGAGAAAGCAGCCGGCAGTCACTCCCGATACGCAGCCCATGCCCGTCACAAGGGTCATAAGGCTGCTGCCGCCGTGTACGGCGCAGACGAGCCTGCCGTCGGTGACGGTGTCCGTTTTTCCGGTGATCATAACAACTGCGCCCGTTTTTTCCGCAAATGACTGCGCAGTCTCGGACAGCCTGCGCATATCCGTGTCCGTATCAGACTCCACGCCCTTTGCGCGCGTTTCGATCCCGCACAGCGCGGCTATCTCCGAGGCGTTTCCCTTTATCACGTTCGGGGAATATTTTTCCGTTATATCAAGAGCGAATCTCAGCCGAATGCCGCTGCACCCCGCGCCCACCGCGTCCAATATAAAAGGTATGCCCTTTTCCCGCGCGGTGTACGCCGAGCGTTCCATAGCCGCGAGCTTGCTTTCCGATATACCTCCGAGGTTTACGGAAAGAGCGCTTGCCGCCGAGGTTATCTCGGCGCATTCTTCGGCGTATTCCGCCATTACGGGTTTTCCGCCGAGGGCAAGAACGGCGTTGGCGCAGTCGTTTGCGGTCACATGGCTTGCAATACAGTGTATAAGCGGTTTTTCCCGCGCTATTTTATTTTTCAGGCTGAAAATATCTTCCGGCGAAAACATAAAACCGACCGTTCCTTTCCGGATAATTTTTTTCACGGTTATATTTTTTGGCAGTCCGTTTCGGTTGATTGCCTTAGTTTGCTTTTTGGCATTCTGTTTCGGTTGATAGCCTTAGTTTGCACGTTACTCCTCTTAATGCCATAGTTTGTTTTTTGGCAAGATGTCTTAGCTTTGGAGATATGTTTAGCACGTAAGCCCATGCAAAGGGACAACCTACGGGAGAAAGGGGGAGGCGTTCTGCGTAACCATGGACGCTGGGTCACCCTCCCCCTTTCCCCCTACGGT
>JAMPAO010000098.1 GCA_023667165.1 Ruminococcus sp.
GTTTTATTTTTATTACCCTGCACATCATTTTGTGATTGGCATTATCAGAGTTCTTATGGGAAGTAATGGCATTTTTTCCTAATAAGACAAACAGTGTAACAACTTCCGATTTATTGTGAATTTTACCTCTCCGAAGCGAACAACGTAAAACTGCATCGCCTATCAAAGCGATGCAGTTTTTGTTGTCAATCACTCGGCTGCCCGTGCTATGTACCGTTAAATACGTTTAGCAGATCCTGTATGCAGCGGTGCATTATATTTTTAATTCTGTAAAACAGCGCCGGAATGCATTATTTGTTTATGTTTACATCCTGCTCCGTTCTTTCTATGCGCAGCAGATCGCCTCCGCTCCCGAAAGCGTTTCCCTCGTTTGTGTGGAATGTAAAGTACAGCTTTGAATCGCTGATATCTATCGGATTAAGTCCGCTCAGATCTCCGACGCCCAAAACAGCCGCTCCCTCGCAGTAGAGGATAACCTTTGAGGTGGAAATACTGCACTCCGTTTCCGAGGAGCGTCCCCCTATACAGGATATGTTCTTTCCTCTCATATTTTCGTCAAGAGAACCGTCCTCAAGGCTTATCCTGCCTCCGCCGTTTTCAAGTATCCCTATACAGCACAGGGAAAGTCCCGTTACCGAAGCTGTGACATTGTAATTTACCATGCTTATATCGGCTCTGCCGTTTACCGAGCCTATGCCGAGGGCATAAGAGGAGGATATTTCAATAAGCATAGCCGCTTTTTTCACCTCTATGCTTCCGTTTCCGTCAATAAAGCCCACTCCTATACAGGTGCCGCCCGAACAGTGTATGTGAGTATTTCCGCCGGAAAATTTTATACTGCCGCCCACAAGGCTGCCGCCGCCCACGGCAATGCCTGTATCGCCGTTTACCGACACATAAAGCGTGCCGTTCATATCAACGGTAATATTGCCGCACTCTTGATCCTTGGGTGTTCCTATACCGTAGCTGTCGGCGCTCTCCGAGCTGATATTCAGCGATCCGCTTCCGAGTACCGTAAGAGAAGCGGTTTTGGGAACATATATCCCCCTTTTGAGTATCTCGTTTTCGCCCTCAGCCACAAGAATGACGTCCGAGCCTTTGCCCAGGGATATTATGGGATCGTTCTTGTCGGTTGTAAGACTTGCGTCTTTCATGGTTATCTGAGTATTGATCCCGTCCTTGACTATCATGGATATTGCCGCGCTGCTGCCGGGTATCCCGCAGACCGTGACTCTGCCCACATCAACAAACACGGACGTATAATGCTCGCTTATAAGCTCGGAAAGATTTATCTCCTCGCCCTCGCAAGGACGGTACTGCTTTTGTATATCCTCGGAAAATTCGTTGTTTATGTCATATATAGCCTTTCTGACGCTTTCCGACACCTCTCTGAGCAGCACGGGTTTGGGCATGGAAACAAAGTAACCCTGGATAAGATCCGAACCTAAGAAGATCATGGTGCGAAGCTCCTCAAAGGTTTCCACGCCCTCCGCAAGAGCCTGATATCCGTTTGCGTGGACAAACTCGATAATGCCCGATACCAGCTTCTGCATTTTGGGATTTGAATTTATGTCGGTAATGAGCGCGCGGTCGATCTTAACGTAATCCGGACCGTATCTGAGCAGATTTGACGTGTTGGAATAGCCTGTACCGTAATCGTCTACGGCAAGCCTTATATTATTCCTGCCAAGACGCTCCTTTATTACCGCAAGCTCGCTGTCGTCGATCTCGGACTGCTCGGTAAATTCTATAACTATCTTCTCCAGCAGCTCGCCGAAGCTCATCTCAAGCTGCTGCCAGTCGCTGTCTGTGAGCATATGCGCCGTGATGGAGTTTACAAACAGCTTCCTGTTTTCAAACATTTCCTGGTTCCTGCCCAGCAGCTCCATGGCGTTATGCAGGGTCGCCGATTCTATATCGTACAGTCTTCCCGTTTTTTCCGCGCATTCCAGTATCTCCAGAGGCCTCATATCTATTTCGCTTTCCGTTCTCATGAGTATCTCATACGCCTCTATACTGCCGCTGCGGGCGCTGACTATTGGTTGAAAATGATATACAAAAAGGTTTTCGTCCACAAGAAGATTGAACCGTCTGATCCTTTCATACTCGCTTTTATGCTCTTCAAAGCTGTTCGTATCATATTCGCATACGGAGCCTGCTCCTGCCGAAAGGGCGGAATACAGGGCAAACTCCGCTGTGTTCATTCTTTGGGCGGGTATGGGCAGATCAGCCGCTATGCCTGCGGAAAACGTTACATTTGCCGCGTTGATCAACGGTTCGCCGAAACCGTTCGTCGCCGCATTCTGCCTTACAGCCTCCTGCATTTTCGCAAGCAATTCCGCAGGACTTGTATCGGAGGGAAAGCAGGGTATGTACAGCCAGTAATGATCCTTTGAATATTCCGAAAGCAGGGACGCTTCGGGAGCAAGCTTCATTATCGACGTAAGCGCGCCAAATATACGGTACTCCGACGGATCGGCGCTGCCTTCCGTTTCTATCTTCAAAAGCGCCAGCACGGAATTGTCCGTATTTCTCGTCATAGCCATTGTAAGCTCCGATATTTCGCACACGGGCAGAACCGAACGGCGTTTCCTGTCGGAGTAATCCCGCAGTCTTAAAACAGCCGCCGTGTATCCGCTGCTGTAGGCGAACACTTTCACCGCAAGCTTTGAACCCGCCTCGGAATGTTCCACAAGCTTCGCAAGCAATGCGGTCATTTCGCCGTATTCCGGAACAGACGCCATACCTGCCAGCTTTACGGCGTTTTTATCCATAAATACACTGCGGCTTTCATGATCTATAAGAACGCCTCCGATATCGGGACTCATTTCAGTAAGCGTTTCCCATGCTGTGCCAAACAGCGTTTTCCAAATATCAGGCATATTATGCGGCATAGTATATTCATCTCTTTCCCTAAGATTATTTACATTTAATAACAGTATATCATAATACGGTATAAAAAGTCAAGCACATCGGTAAAATCTTTGCGGGATTTCTTAAAAAAATTTCCGAAAAACACTTGACAAATAAAAAAAAATGTGATAGGATAATAATTGCCGTGAAAAACGGCGTAAAGCTATCATATTCTAAAGACAGCCGGTGAGAGCTTTCTCGTAAATCCGGCCGAGGAAAGATCGCTGTACTTTAAGCTTTGATGTACGCCCTTTCCTGTCTTTTCGGGAAAGGATTTTTCTTTTTTGAATAGGTAGCATAATTTTCAACTTTAATACGGAGGTGAAATTTTATGCCAAGCGCACAAATTCTCGAAACAAAAAAGGCAAGAGCCGCCGAGCTGGTAGAGCTGGTAAAGAAGTCCTGCTCGGGCGTTCTCGTTGACTACAAGGGTATCACCGTCGAGGAGGATACCAAGCTCAGAAAAGAGCTCAGGGAAGCGGGCGTCACTTACTTTGTTGAAAAGAACACCATGCTCCGCCTTGCATTCAAGGAAACGGGACTCGAGGGTCTTTCCGACGTTCTGGAGGGTACAACGGCTATAGGTCTGTGCGAAAGCGATCAGACCGCTCCCGCAAGAATACTCGGTAAGTTCGCGTCCGAGCATGACGACAAGTTTACTCTCAAGGCGGGCTTTGTTGACGGCGTTATTTACGACGCCAAGGGCGTTGAAGCTCTTTCCAAGATCCCTTCCAAGGAGGTTCTGCTTGCACAGCTTGTGGGTTCTCTCCAGGGTCCCATGCAGAAGCTTGCCGCAACTCTTCAGGCTCTTCAGGAGAAGAAAGCCGCAGAGGAAGCTGCGTGATCGTTTACGCATATCTTCCGAAAAAACATACGGTCGGGTTTCTTCAGCCTGAACCGCACGAAATTAAATTAAAAGGAGATTATTATCATGGCATCTGAAAAAATCACAAATATTTTAGACCAGATCGACGTTCTTTCCGTTCTTGAGCTTGCAGAGCTGGTCGAGGCTATCCAAGAGAAGTACGGCGTTACCGCTGTTGTAGCTGCCGCAGGTCCCGCAGCGGGCGGTGCAGCCGCAGAAGCCGAGAAAACCGAATTTGACGTTGTTCTCGCTTCCTTCGGCGAAAAGAAGATGGACGTTATCAAGGCTGTTAAGGACGCTTGCGGTCTTTCCCTCAAGGAGGCTAAGGAAGCTGTTGAGGCCGCTCCCAAGACCCTTAAGGAAGCTGCTCCCAAGGCTGAGGCTGAAGAGCTCAAGGCTAAGCTGGAGGCTGCCGGCGCTACTGTTGAGCTTAAGTGATCTTAGAATTACTTAAATAAAAGTCAAAATTCCTGCCGTACCTTTGCGGCAGGAATTTTTTTTGCACCTTTGCATTTTTAACATTTCTCTAACATTACTCAAACATTTCGCAAACATGGACGGGATAGAATAAATATATCACAGTAAATCCCATTTATAAAAAGGAAAGAGTGGTAAAAATGAGTAATGTTATTTATCTTGTTACGGGCGCTGCCGGATTTTTGGGAAGTACGGTCTGCCGTCAGCTTATCATGCATGGAGAAAAAGTAAGGGCATTTGTGCTGCCGGGTGACAAATCGGCGGGATTTATCCCGCAGGAAGCAGAAATAACCGAGGGGGATCTTTGCGATATCAACTCCCTTGAGAAGTTTTTTTCTGTGCCGGACGGCATGGAAAGCATTGTGCTGCATATCGCAAGCATAGTGACCGTTGCTCCGGAATACGATCAAAAGGTAATGGACGTTAATGTGGGCGGCACACGGAACATAATAGATATGTGCCTCAAGCACAAGGAATGCAGACGGCTTGTCTATTGCAGCAGCACAGGCGCGATACCCGAAAAAAAGGACGGGATCATAAGCGAGGTAAAAAACTTCGACGCGGACAAAGTAGAGGGCTGCTACAGCAGGTCAAAGGCAATCGCAACGCAATTAGTGCTTGACGCCGTGAAAAACGACGGTCTTAATGCCTGCGTCGTTCACCCGAGCGGTATCCTCGGACCGGAAGACAATGCCGTAGGAGAAACCACAAGCACATTGATAAAGATCATCAACGGCGATATGCCGATGGGAATAAAGGGTTCATTCAATCTGTGCGACGTCAGGGATCTGGCTGCGGGAACTATATCGGCTGCGGAAAACGGAAAAAGCGGAAGCTGCTACATTCTCGGCAATGAAGAAGTGTCCTTCGAGGATTTTTCCCGGCTTGTAAGCAAAGAAAGCGGCTGCAAAAAAATAAAGCTGTTTTTACCCGCAGGATTTGCAAACATCATTGCGGCAATACTTGAAAAAAAAGCTGAAAAAAGAGGCGAAAAGCCGCTGATGACGCGCTTTTCGGTATATAATCTCGAAAGGAACAACAAATTCAGCTCCGATAAGGCAAGAAAAGAGCTTGGATACACCACAAGACCGTACAGGGAAACCATACGGGACGAGATAAGATGGCTCAAATCAACGGGCAGGATCGCCTGACTATGGTTTTCATAAAAACGCATACATAAGAAATGCGATCCTGTCCCGAGCGGCGCTGTCCAAGCGTTTTCTCACTTCTTCGTTATTTTGGTTCCCTGTCTGGTTTCTTCTATAACAAATCCCAGCTCCGCTATTTTATCCCTGAGCGAGTCGGCAAGGGCGAAATCCTTTGCCTTTCTTGCCTGCGCCCTTTGCTCGGCAAGCTGTTTTACCTCGTCTGGAATATCCTCGCAGCCGCCGCTGTTTTTCTCCAGCAAGGCTTTTGCATGAGCAAGCATATCCAGACCCAGCACCTTATCAAATTCCGAAATAAGGCTGAGCTTTACCGAGGCGTCCGCGCCGGATTTCAAAACATCGTAAACGGCAGTCACCGCAAGAGAGGTGTTAAGATCGTTGTCGAGAGCGTCGGTGAAATTCCTTTTAAGGCTTTCAAACGCGCCGCTGTCGGACTTGCATCCCTCCTCTCCCATAAGACGGGCTATCCTTGATATCAGCTTTTCATACTCCACCGCCGCGTTGTCAAGATTTTCATATGAAAATACAAGAGATTTCCGGTAATGCGATCTAAGGCAGAAAAATCTGTATACTATGGGATCGTATCCCTTTTCTTTAAGCAGAGAAACCGTCAGAAACTCTCCCTTTGATTTGCTCATCTTGCCGCCGGATGTGTTCAGATGATGTACGTGAAACCAGTAATTGCACCACTTATGACCGAGATATGCCTCGCTCTGGGCGATTTCGTTGGTATGGTGAGGAAACGCATTGTCGATCCCCCCGCAGTGCAGGTCGAGATATTCTCCCAAATGCTTCATGCTTATGCATGAGCATTCTATATGCCAGCCGGGATAACCCACGCCCCAGGGACTGTTCCATTTCAGCTCCTGATCGTCAAATTTCGACTTGGTAAACCACAGTACAAAATCCGTTTTGCAGCGCTTGTTCATATCCTCCTCCACGCCGTCCCTTACCGCCACTTCAAGGTCGTCGCGGTCAAAGTCACCGAAAACGTAGTATTCTTTCAGCTTGGAGGTATCAAAGTAAATATTTCCGCCTGCGCTGTAGGCGTACCCCTTTTCGATAAGAGCCTGTATCACGCGGATAAACTCGTCAATGCAGTCCGTTGCGGGTTCAACTACGTCGGGGGTCTTTATATTAAGCTCGGCGCAGTCCGCAAAAAAAGCCTTTGTATAAAAATCCGCGATCTCCATTACGGTTTTATGCTCGCGTTTCGCCCCTTTAAGCATTTTATCGTCGCCCGTGTCGCCGTCGCTCGTAAGATGCCCTACGTCGGTTATGTTCATTACGCGTTTTACGTCAAGTCCGGAAAAACGCAGATATTTTTCCAGAACGTCCTCCATTATATAGCTTCTGAGGTTGCCTATATGCGCGTAATGGTAGACCGTGGGACCGCAGGTGTACATACTTACCCTGCCCTCCTCTATGGGTATAAATTCCTCTTTTTTGTGCGTAAGCGAATTATAAAGCTGCATTTGCCATCTCTTCCTTTCTGTTATTCGCCGTTTTCCTCACGGCGTTTTACCGGCGGAGCGTTTTCTTTCCGCGAAGCCGTCCCCGCTTCTTTCTCAAGCCTTTCAAGCCGGATATCCAGCTTGCACAGCTCCTGCGCCACAGGATCGGGGATATGTACCTGATCCAGATCCACCGCAGGCATTCCGTTTCTGCGCGCTATCCTTGCGGGAACGCCCACCGCCGTGCAGTTGTCGGGGATCGCTTCGAGAACCACTGCGTTTGCGGCGATCTTAACGTTATTTCCCACCTTGAAGGGTCCAAGAACTCTTGCTCCCGCTCCGACCATTACGTTATCTCCCAAAGTAGGGTGACGCTTTCCCCTGTCCTTGCCGGTACCGCCGAGAGTGACCCCCTGATAGATAAGGCAGTTATCGCCTATTTCTGCGGTTTCGCCTATAACAACTCCCATTCCGTGATCGATAAACAGACCCTTGCCTATTTTGGCTCCGGGGTGGATCTCTATGCCCGTGAAATGCCTTGCAAGCTGGGAGATCACCCGCGCCGTAAGGTACAGCCTCCTCTGATAAAAATAGTGAGATACCCTGTACGCCGCCACTGCATGAAGACCGGAATAGGTAAGTATTATCTCAAGAGTATTTTTTGCGGCGGGATCGCGCTGCTTGACGGATTCAATATCCGCCTTAAAATGCTCCTTGAGCGTATTAAAGCTCTCCATATGTTCCTCCTTGACCGTAAAATAAGTACGTTTTAGAGCAAAGCATGAAAAATAACTCAAAGCTCATTCACTGTTTTGCTTCCGTAAAAAACAAAACGCCGCCCGCAGAGATATCTGAAGGCGGCGGAAATATCCGACGCTGTTCCACTTCATTTCGGAAAATGCGACGCACTTTCCCTCGTGAGTCTTGTAACGGAGACTTCCGCAGCGGAATACTTGCGGCGGCAGCTTTGAATATGCCGCGTCATTTTCCTCCGCCGAACCGACGAACGCACTTCACGGGAAATATTCCGCACGGCTCGCACCAATGCCGCGCTCTCTGAAAAAATAAGCCTCCCGCTACTCTGAACGCTATGTTTTTGTAATATATTTATATTTTTCGGGCAAAACAAAATTCGTATGAGAAGCTCCCGCTTCCCCCGCAGTACTGCCGCGCCGATTTTGTCCCTGCATTAATTATACAGCATTTCCGCCGTTTTTGCAAGGGGGTAAATTATTTCTTTTCGATCTTGACCGAATTTATGAATTCGTCAAACTCGGCAGCCGCGATCTCCGCTTTATCCTTTTGAGATTCGCAGATTATATAGAAAACGTCCTCGTCGGAATAAAAATAGTAGACCCTGTTTACAAACTCGCCGTAGATCTCCCTTTCGTCCGTAAGGATCGGATTGCCGTCGCTGTCAAGTACGTTTTCACCGTTAGCGTCCGTTTCATATTTGAAGATATACGATGTTATGGTGTAATTGTACATGATAGCGTCAAAACCCGCCACGGTCGTTTTAACAGGCTCGGAAAATTCAGTATCCGCCTGAAACAGCATATTGTTCATTTTTATTGCCGCGCAGCCTTGATCGGCAAATATCTCAAGGCTTTGGAATTCCTCCTTGAAATTCTGCGCTTTTACTATTATAGCTCCGTTTGGCGACAGATACTGCTTGCCCTCGGCGCTGTCGATGGCAATTTCATAGCCGTCCGGAAGCTCCGCGCTGAACTTGAAGATAGCAAGATCCTCCTCGTTTTCCACCTCTCTGCCGGTGTAAACGCTTATGTCGTCCTCATCGTCATAACCGCCGGCTTCAATTTCCGCCTCTCCGGGACGGGTTACGGAAAAATTCGGCTTAGCCTCCGACGTGGTTACAGGATCGGTATCGGTGTTATTTTTGTTTGCACAGCCGGTAAGCAGCATACACAATGCGAATACTCCCGCTGCAGCTCTTGACAAATGCTTCATATTTTTATTCCTTTCTTAAATTTACGGCAAATCACTAAATTAACCTCACAGTTTGAGAAAAAAAGGCAAGAATTAAGCGTTTTCAAGCCTGCGGCTCGATATTATACTTACCTGCCGCTCCCGCCTGTTCCGGATAATTTATTGTATTGCAATAATATTTGTTTATATTGCGGCGTTTATTTCCGCCGGTTTCTTTTATCGGGCGGGATATCGTCGCTTTTTTTGTATCGGGGATAAATGCCGTACCTTGAAAACATCACCTTTTCATCGGA
>JAMPAO010000099.1:0-5401 GCA_023667165.1 Ruminococcus sp.
TCGCATTTGCCGCTGTCAAATCCGTTTTCCTCCGCTTCCGTAAGCTCGGAAATTTTTTCAAGCAGCTCGTCTTTTCCGATACACGGTTCAATGCTTCCGTTCAAATTATCGTGATCCGCAAGGCAGTAATATTCCCAAGAATAACCGCTTTCAAAATTCCCGACAAGCTGACGGCGGCAATTTTGCCCCGCACAGAAATTATTGTGAGTAATTTCCGCAGTGATTTGAATATATTCCGTTTCCTTGAAAAGCTCCATAATGTCATTTTCAGTGATATTATACGTATAATTGCCGTCCTCGCTTTCTCCGCCGCTTTGAAGCAGTTTCAGCGACTTGTACAATGCGGTCATTGCCAAAAGTTCTTCTGCGGATAATTCGCTTTGAATTTCGGAATTTCCGAAAAAATTCGTACCCTCAATAGGCTTTCCGTTAAATTCATCGCTGTCGGCAATTCCGTTTGCGCCGCCGATATTTACAACTTCAAAATGCTGACGTTTTTCTTCGGCGGTCATGCTGTCGTCCAAACTGTCAATTAAAGCCTGATATTCCTCCGCCGCACCATCCTGAGCCTGCATAAGAGCGTCGTTTATCGCCCGTTCCATCGCCTGTGCAATTGCCGCAGCCGCCTGTTCGTTTGGCGCATTTGCGATAGCATTTGCAAACTGCTCACGGATAGAATTTATAATATTTTCAAATTTCTCGGATAAATAATCGGCAAAAGTCAGACATTCTCCTGCACTCGGATAATCGTAAACGCCGCCGTACCAATCGCCGTATTCAAGATAATATTCCGCCTGCGCAACATCAAAATAGTTTTGGATCATTAAAGTGTAGCCGTCCAGAATCTCATCCGCGGTTTCTGCGGAAATTTCCTCGTCGCTGCCCGCAAGGGTAAAGTCAAAGGGCATTACCCAAGAGAAAAATGACGATATGAGCATAACGGCAATAATTACAATGAAAAAGGGAATTATCGCCGCTGCCGCAACAGAGAGCAATTTCGATACAAGTTTTTTCCCGACAATTTTTACGGCTTCGGTTTTAGGCGTGTATGTCAGAATTTCCCTGTTATGTCCAATGTAAAATTCACGCTGTAAATTTTTCTTTGCGGCTGAATTTTTCTTGACAGTTTTTATTTTGAACCGCTGTTTTTCGGCGTTTTTTTTCTTATTATCGGCACTTATTTTATCAGCCTTTTTTAAGTGAATGTACCGCTTAACATTCCTCTCGGCTTTATCCGAACGACCGAAAATTCCTCCGTTTACGTACCGCCTTATTTTATCCGCCGCAATCGCCGTACCCACCGCCGCCGCTGCGCTTCCCACATTATCGGAATTTTTCACCGCAGCGGAAACAGCCTCGGCAGTCTGCAATGCGGCGTTTTCTTTCAAGCCGTTTTCAATGACCTTTTTTATCGGAAAAGCCGCCGCCTTTGCAGCGTTTCCGCTTTTAACAGCCGATACAAATTCAGCAGTGTATTCTGCGGCTTCAAGGACGGAAACTTCGGGGGATTTTTTCTTAATATTTTCCGTCTGTTCGGGTTCGATATTTGAATATTCATCGGTCGATAAAATTCTGTTTTCGTTTTTTTCGTCAAATTTATCTTTAATGTACGCCGATTTTTTCAAATTATCTATTGCCTCAATGTGCGATACTGCGCTTTCGGACGGAGAAATATTTTCTATTGTTTCTTGTGCTTGTGACGTATGTTCCGTAAATTCATTATCGGTCGGTGTGATAGTCTGTGCAGCCTTTAATTCATTCATCTGCCTGATATATGCCGCCTTTTTCAGCCGCCGAACCGTTTGAGGGTCTGCCGATTTGTCCTCGGAATGGGAAACATTTCCTGTATTTTCCCGATATCCCTCCGTGTAACTTTCGGATAATTTTTCGGTATTTTCCCGTACATCTGCCTGTTTTTCCTCCTGCAAATCATCAGCCGGAACAAACCGCTGTGCCGCTATTTTAGCCTCGTTCATATGTTTGATAAACACAGCTTTTTTCATTCGCTCTGCTGTTTTTGGGTCTGATATTTTGCTGTCGGAATTATCTTTGTCCTTTTCCGTTTCCTGCTTAGCTGATTTATCTTCTGCCGTGGAAATTTTCTCATCATCAATTGGAATTTCCTGTTCCGTTTCGGATAGATCGGTGATAACGGCATTTGGGGTGTTATCGGAATGGAATATTTCAGCGGCTTTATTTTCCTCTGCCCGAAAAGCAGCCGCCTTTTTCTGTAATTCTTTTCTGTCATTTAACTTGCCGCTTTCGGATTTATCCGTTAAAACATCAAGCTCGAAATTATCCGCAAATTCCCCATTTTCGGAAGTCCCCATTGGAAACCTTTCCTCATTACGGACATTGAGTGTTTTCTCGGCATACCGGGCGGCTTTTTGTTTCCTTGCCGCCCCGTTTTCCGAGGAAAGGGAATTATCTCCCTTTCCTCTTTTTCTTTTTTTGGACATTTCCTATCGCTCCTTTCCGCTTCTACTCGCTTTCCGCAAGCATTTTAGCAGTTTCGCTGAAATTGGTGGACATCATTCCGTAAAGCTCAGTGTCTTTCGGAAATTCGTCAAAGAAAGGTATTTTATCCCTGCCGCCCAGCACTAAAATTCCATGTCCCGCAGGAGTATCTTTCACATACCGTATCTCGCTGTCGGTAAAATGCAGTATATCCTGAAGTTTTGCGGCGTCGGTGGAGTTTTGCTTCAAAAGCGCCAGAAATTCCGAGTTGGAAAGCATAGAACGGGATTTTTCGTCCTTCAGCAGATCCTCAACGTTCTGCGTAATTCCCGTCAGAACACCGCCGTATTTTCTCGCCCGCTTCCAAAGCATTTTAAGGTAGTCAAGACAGTATTCATCGGCGAAAAGCAAATGCGCTTCATCGAAATAAATGTAAGTTGCCCTGCCCAGATCTCTGTTCCTTGACAGTCTGTTCCAGATGTAATCGAGAATAAGGAGCATTGACTGCGTTTTCAGATTACCGTTAAGGTCACGTATGTCGTAGGAGATAAAGCGGTTTTCGGTATCAACGTTAGTTTGATTATCAAAGTATTTTGCAGAACCGTTTACGTACATATCAACCGTAACTATCAGCTTGTCCCGCATTTCCTTGTTGATATTTTCGGTTTCCTCTTTCATACATTCAAGGAACGTTCCGAGAGTAGGCATATCCGCAGGATCAAGAGTTTCAAGGACTTTTGACTTGATATACGCTTTTCTTACGCACCTGTCAACAAAGGATTTTTCCTGCGCATTAAGAGGGTGCTTTGCGTCCATACAGGAGATAAAGGACGTGATAAGCTGGCACTTGTCGGCGATAATGTCAATTTCCTCATCGTCAAGCAGACGGAAGTCAAAGTCAAAGGGATTTATGTAATTCTTAGAACCGTTTGCAAATCTGACGACCGTACCGTTAAATGCTTCCGCAAGTTTCCAGTATTCTCTTTCGGGGTCGATGATAATTATATCCGCATTTTTATTCCGCAGAAAAACGTCTATAAGCTCACGCTTAACAAAGAATGACTTTCCCGCACCGGGGCAAGCAAGAACAAATCCCGCAGGATTTACAAGTCCCGCCATTCGGTCAAAGGTTATGACATTGTGAGATAAAACATTAAGACCGTAATACACTGCGCCGGACATTTGAATTTCCTTAACGTTAAAGGGCATAAATATCGCAACCGCCTCTGAGGGCATTGTCCGCAGCCAGCCGAATTTACGCTGATAACCGCAGGGCAGGCAGTCGCACATTCCGTCCTCCTGTTCCCACGCCATCTCGCCTTTTACGCAGCCCGAACGCTTTAAGGTGCTTTCGATAATTTCTGCGTTGTTCATAAGCTCCTCGTATGACCTTGCCTTAATCAAAATCTGAATATTTGTAAGGAAAAGTTTCTGATCCTGCATAGTTATCTTGTCGTAGACCTGCGTCATACTGTCACGCTGATTTTTGATACGCCGGGGCATTTGGGTTGAAAAATTACCGTGCTGCGCCGCCGCAACTTCACGCTTAGCCATATCGGTGTCAATGGCTGTTATCTGCCTCTGTACCAGCTTTCTCGCCGCCGCACTGTCGTAGGTTTCAATGTTTGTGGTTATCATTATTTCGATCCCCGTTTTCAGCAGATCGGTAAAAATATCGCTTGTCGCCGTCGAGGGGTATTCTCTGATGTAGATCACTTTTGCGTATGTATCGTCAAACATAAAATAGTCTTTTTTGAAATCAAAATAGTCGGGAGAACAGTAAAGCTTGTCCTCGCAGCGTTTGAAATTTTCCTCCGTAAGCTGCGGAACAGTCCGCTCATTTGCGCCGATGTAGAAATCTTTCAGCATTTCAACCCTCTCCTGCGAGGAAAGTACGCGAAGATCGGTATTGCCGATACGGTTAAAGGAATTTACGGCGGCAATATCGAGAGATTTGAATTTTCTTTTTGCGGTTTCCTCGTCCGCCGCTTTTATCGTGAGGGTAATGTACATATGCTTCCGAACGGCGTTTTGCCCTTTCTTTATATTTTCCTCCAGCACACGGTTATTGTACTCGAAACGCAGATCGAAAAAATCGTCCGCTGTCTGCTTCATCAGAATACGGCGGCGGAATTCGTCAATGTTTACCGTACTGTTCCACAGACATATCTGACAGTCCACCGTATCATCGAGGATATTCATAAATTCGATGTACTTGTCAAGATACGCATACTGCTGCTCCTCATCGGCAAGGTTGAAGTTAATATCGTCAAAGGTGTATGCCTTTGAATACATCTTTTTACCCAGATACCATATGTTATCGGACAGTATCTGCCTGTATGGAACAGTGTCAAGGGTTTTCTTTGACAAATTCCGCTTTTCTTTTTCGGCGGGATCTTTACCGTCCTTTTTCCTTGATTTTTTAGCCTTGTTCATCTCGATACGCTCTGCGTCCTTGTCCTTTGCGTATTTTCTTTCCTTTGATCTTCCGCCGTTTTTGCCGCCGAATTTTTTTACCGCAAATGCCGATAACGCAAGCAAAGCGATGACTGCAGGAAAGGTCAATTGTGAAAAATCAAAGGACGTTTCCGGTTCGGCGGCAGAGGCGGGTATTTCTAAAATTTCGCTTTCCGATACCGAAATTATTTCCTCCGTTTCCGTGAAAACCGCCGTAGTTTCCGGAGGGAGAGATGATATTTCTTCCGCTTCCGTTTCGGTAACTTCCGGTATTTTTATAGCGGAAATTTCCGTGACCGCAGTTGTGAAATTTACATTTTCCGTTTCCGTAAATGTAATTTCGGGAATATCCGTTACTGTAAAATTATCCTCGGAAACATCGCTTTCAGTGTTTCCTCTCCCGCTTTCCAATGCCGCAGATACCTCTTTTGCGGCTATCTCGGAAACAGCCGCTTCAAAATCTGTTCCCGCTGTGATTTTGTTTTCT
>JAMPAO010000099.1:5501-7057 GCA_023667165.1 Ruminococcus sp.
GTTACGACCGCAAGGATAAGCATTACGGCAACACAGATAAACTGCCGTCCTGTCATTCCCAGAAAAAATTGCTCCTTGTATTCCGTTACGTCCTGCGGAATATCCGCTTTTATCATTATCATCATCCTCCTAACGCACGTTTGGTTATTTCGCTTGCCTTAGATACCGTTACCGCAAGAATTACCACGCACAAAAGCGGCGTTGCAAACTGCATAATATGTATCAGTATCCCTCCGTCCGAACAACTGTCCGCAAATGACAAAGTAATTCCCGTGCTTATTTTCGTGTACGCCAAAAAACAAATTGACAATACTCCCCACTGCATTGAAACGGCTGCGAAATTTTTTATGAATGAAATTCCCGCCGAACGTGCCTGCGAATTTACAAGAGTTGAAAGGGCTACGGGGGAAATTGCAACTAAAATTCCCGTTTCAAAAACAACTCCCAGCATTGTAATAACTATCATCGAAAACAGGATAAACAGCACCGCCGCCACTATCACAAGCAGAAACGCAAGGCAAATGTAATTCAGATCGAGTATTCCTCCGTCCACTTCTCTTGCCGTAGCTGCCGCCTGAAACGAGCTGCTTATATTTGAAAACGCCTCGGAATAGGAACTTAGCGATACCGAACGAAAAATCTCCGAGATAGCTCCCACAATATTTCCCGTGTTCTGAATAATGATCTCGCTGACTATCAGTTTCATGGCAATTCGCAGTGCGCCCTCGATACCGCCGTTAAAATCGACCGCAGCGCAGTAACTGAACGCTTCCATACAGAAAAACAGCGCCATCAAAGCCGTTCCCGCTGCAGTAAAAACGTCGATAGCCGTACCGCATTCGGAAACGACGTCAAAATTTACAAGCACATCGAGGACAGACGAAAATCCGTCCGCTTCCGCATTTATGAGATTTGCCGCGTCCTCAAATGCCTGCTTCCATATACTCGGTTCTCCCATTTTTATATCTCCTTCCTCGCATAGCAGGCGGCTCATCGGCGTGAACCGCCTGTCTGATATGCGTTTTTTGAAATTTACATCAGCCGCCGAGAGAGATCGTGCTGGGAACAAGTGCGCCCACTGCGGCGATTATCGCGCCGCCGATAAGGGTCTGAAATCCTCTCGTCTTGCCGTCGGCGTTATCGTCCTTGAAACCTACGCCCGTCTGAATACCGCCCACCACGGCTACAAGCGTTCCGAGGCCTATGACGCCGGGACCGAGGATTCCCATAATGCCGTCTATCATTCCCTGCGCTGTGGCGTCGTCTGCCGCCGAAGCTGTGACCGTGCAGGCTGACATTGCCGCAGGAATTACAAGCATTGCCTTTCCTGCCCTTGTTGTCATAAGCCTTCCTGCTGCGTTTACGGCTGTGAGCATTGCTCTTGCCTCAATTTCCGCTGCTTTATCCTGTACCTTGCTGATTGCCTGTGTAATTCTGTTCATCTTAGTGAACCTCCTCATAAAAATTTTTATATCAAAGCAAAACCGCCCGTCCGCTCCGACGCACAAGTTAATTATTTTCTGCCGAGGGGCAGGGAGGGATTGCTGTGACAGCAA
>JAMPAO010000099.1:7157-8969 GCA_023667165.1 Ruminococcus sp.
GTAAGCATTTTTACGCTCCTTTCTACGCCGCATAAACGCCGTCAATTTCGGAAAACATCTCCCGTATATTCTGCGGAATATCCTCCATCAGATCCGCTGCCGATCTGATTATCTCGTTATCGCTTGTAACATAGCCTATCTCGATAAAATTATCCGGATCAACCTTTCCGCTGTCGTACATTCCCGAAAAATCAACATATTCCGTTTCGGGCATTGTACTTATGTTATCTTCCAGATAATATGTGTTTCTTACTTTGTCCGCCTCGTCCAGCATATTATACCGAGGATGGTTTATTATGTCAAACTTTGCTGTCATAAAAGGGTGCAGACCTCTGACCATTACAATACAGTCGTTGTTGTCCATTGTGGATAATTCGTCAATGGTTGCAAGCTCCCGTCCGAGAATTGCATTATTATACGACGATGAACCCTGCTTGCCCTTTGTCTGATTTATGCTCTGCTGGTCGATTGTTTCCTTTCCCAGCTCCTTTGACAAATACTCGTTCGTAAACTGATCTTTTCCGCCCAGATATATCATTGTATCGCAGTTTCCGGGCAGTTCTTCCCAAGACTTCTCGTAAAGCCGTTTTAACTGCGAGAGATTTTGCAAGATAATGACCGCCGATATTTCAAATTTTCTGCAAGTTGCAAGCACCTTGTCAAATTCGGGAATTTTTCCGCAGTTTGCAAATTCATCAAGCAAACATCTGACGTGATATTTCAGCCTGCCATGGTAGAATGTTATCGCTCTGTTGTAAAGCGCGTCAAATAGCTGCGTGTACATCATTGCCGCAAGAAAATTATATGTTGTGTCGGTGGATGGGATTATGATAAAAAGCGCAGTCAGCTCATCTCCCATTGTTTCAAGATGTATGTTGTCGGCAAACGTAAGATTTCTCACATCTTCAAGTTTGAAACACTGGAGCTTCGTTGTTGTGGAAATTAAAATCGACTGCATTGTTTTCCCCGCCGCCTGCTTGAATTCCTCATAATACTGCACCGACAATGCGTTTGGAGCGGCTTCTTTACGTTTGTCAAACATAAGGTCAAGGTCGGATTTTTCTTCTTCCTTGCCCTCAATTACTTTTGCCTTGTGGATAAGGTCGAGAACGCCCGCAAAATTCTGCTCGTCCTCGCTTGCCGTTTCCACAAGCAGAAAGCATAGCGATGAAAGCAAAAGCCTTGTGGCGTCAGTCCAGAACTGGTCGCCGCCTCCCGCTCCTTCTTCCTTTGTGTTGAGCATAAATGTGTTTATCATTTTTATGACATTGTTGCTGTTTACACTGCCGTCATTGTCTTTTAGATAGTGAAAAGGATTGTAATTTGAGGAATGCTTCATATCGCTCACATTAAACACCTTTATCTTATATCCTTTCCTCTCCAGCATTTTCCCGCAGGACTGTAATAATTCTCCCGACGGGTCTGTTACAACAAATGACGTATTGCACTGCATTATGTTAGGCTTTACATAAAACCTTGATTTTCCCGTACCAGAACCGCCGAGGATCATCATATTAAGATTAAGCATAGGCTTTATTTTTGCGGCTTCCTTTCGTATTTCGGCTATTTTCCTTAAAGACAGTTTCTCATTTTCGGGAGAATATATTTCTTCCTTTTCCTCATTTTTCTTTGCGGTTTCCATTGGGGAGTTTTGTTTAATGTTATTCTTCTTTGTTTTTTTACTGTTTTCTTCGGCGTTTTTCTCCCGCTTTTTTCGGTCAAGAACAAGGAACACGTCGGAAGCTGCTATGACGTTATTGTAAAAATCATTCGTATCTGCAATAATGTCCTTTTCCTGCTTGTTTCCCCACC
>JAMPAO010000009.1 GCA_023667165.1 Ruminococcus sp.
CACCGGCAGGCTGATATCACGGGAAACCGTTTTGGCTGCCGCAGCCGAATGCAGAAGAACAAATACGGTTTTCGTCCTGGATATGTGCTTTGCGGATTTTGCGGAGAATACGGGATATGATCCGGCGGAGCTGATCGGCGCGGGCGCTGTTCTTATAAAAGCGTTTACGAAAATATACGCTATGGCGGGACTGCGCTTAGGCTATATGCTCTGCGGCGACAGGGAACTTATACGCAGGTCGGCTCTTGCGGGCGCGGAATGGAGCGTGAGCGTTCCCGCGCAGGCGGCGGGAGCGGCGGCGTTTGAGGATAAGGATTTTCTGCGCCGCACAAGGGAATACATAGCCGGAGAAAGAGAATACCTGTACTCCGGTCTTGACAGGCTTCGTGTTGAATACACCAAGTCGGACGCCAATTTCATTCTGCTGCGCTCCGATCTCGACCTGTACGGAATGTTGCTTGAACGGGGCATATTAATAAGAAAATGCGGTAATTTTTACGGACTTTCCGATAAATATTACAGGATAGCCGTGCGGACGCGCAGGGAAAACGCTCTGCTGCTCGAGGCGCTGGAAAGGGGGATTTCCGATGGCTAAGGCGATAATGATACAAGGCAGTATGTCAAGCTGCGGAAAGAGCTTTCTGACAGCCGCGCTTTGCAGGATATTCAGGGAGGACGGATTTTCCTGCGCCCCGTTCAAGTCCCAGAATATGGCTCTCAACTCCTATATAACAAAAGACGGTCTGGAAATGGGCAGAGCGCAGGCTGTGCAGGCGCAGGCGGCGATGACCGAGCCGGACGCAAGAATGAATCCCATACTGTTAAAGCCCACCGCCGACAGCAGCTCCCAGGTGATTTTAAACGGAAAAGTGCGCGGCGATATGAGCGCAAGAGAATATTTTTCGAGAAAAAAAGAGCTTATCCCCGAAATTATGAAAGCCTACCGCAGTCTGTCGGAGGAGCATGATATTATCGTTATAGAGGGCGCGGGAAGTCCCGTCGAGCTTAACCTAAAAAAGGACGATATCGTCAATATGGGTCTGGCGGCTCTTGTAAAAGCGCCCGTGCTTCTTGCGGGAGATATCGACAGAGGCGGGATATTCGCACAGCTTCTGGGAACGGTCATGCTTCTGGAGCCTCGGGAGCGCGGTATGGTAAAAGGATTTATCGTGAATAAATTCAGAGGAGATATGCGCCTTTTTGAGGACGGCTGCGCGATACTCCGCGAGAGATCGGGAATTCCCGCAGTCGGAGTGGTCCCCTTTGCCGACTGCGATACGGACGACGAGGACAGTCTTTCGGACAGGCTTGAAGACAGGGAGCGGAGCGTGATAAATATCGCGGCAGTAAGGCTGCCGCGCATATCAAATTTTACGGATCTTTCCCCCCTTGAGCGTTACGGCGGCGTAAGCGTTTTTTACGCAAAAAAAGCGCGGGAGCTGGAAAATGCGGATATGGTGATCATACCCGGGACCAAAAACACCGTTTCGGATATGAAATGGCTCAGGGAAAGCGGCATGGAAGCCGCAGTAAAACGCCGCGCAGGCGCGGGAACGCCCGTTTTCGGCATATGCGGAGGCTATCAGATGCTTTGCGAGAGCATATCCGATCCTCTCGGCTGCGAGGGCGGCGGCGAAATAAGGGGCATGGGTCTTTTGCGGGGAAACACGGTTTTCGGCGGAGAAAAGCTGTGCGCCAACGTTAAGGGAAAAATAAACGGTATAGGCGGGATATTTGCGGGACTTTCGGGAAAGGAATTTTCCGGTTACGAGATACATATGGGAAGAACATCGGGAAATGCCTCGCCTCTTGCGGTCCTGGACGGAGGAGCATACGACGGAGGATATTCCGGAAACGTTTACGGAAGCTACGTTCACGGTATTTTCGACAACGACGTCATTTCGGGCGAGATAGTGCGGAGCCTGTACGCCGCAAAGGGTATAGCGCAAAACGGAGATATCGGCGGCGGGATAAGCTATGACGCGTACCGCGAAGCTCAGTACGCGAAAATGGCAAAGACGGTTCGGGACAGTCTTGATATGAAGCTGGTCTACCGTATTCTTGAGGAGGGTATCTGAAATGAAAGGACTTATCCATATCTGCTGCGGAGAGGGCAAGGGCAAGACGACTGCGGCGCTGGGAATGGCTTTAAGAGCCGCGGGAGCGGGGATGAGGGTGTATATTTTCCAGTTCCTCAAGGGTTCGGCTTCGGGCGAGATCGCCGTAATACGCGATATACCGAACATTTTCGCCGAAAGGCTCCCGCGGGATCACGGCTTTGCGAAAACGATGACCGTATCGGACAGGGAGGCGGTCACGGAGTATCACAACGCTTTTCTTGAAAAAGCGTGGGAGCTTATGCATTCGGGAGAGGCGGACATGATCGTACTGGACGAATTTTTTCCCGCTTACGGCCACGGGCTTATGGATATAAGCCTTGGGGAAAAGTTGGTTTTTGAAAAGGCGCCCGCCTGCGAGCTTGTGCTTACGGGCAGACGTGCGGATGATAAATTTATAGCCGCCGCGGATTACGTCAGCCGCATAGAATGCGTAAAGCACCCCTATCAAAAGGGCACAGCCGCAAGAAAGGGGATAGAATATTGAAGATAGAATACGTACTTCCGCAGGATATCGAAAAACGCAGCTTTGAGATCATTTCCGAGGAAATAAAAAAAAGAGGGATAATTCTCGATCCCGTAAACGCTCCCGTTATTATGCGCATTATCCATACCACTGCGGATTTTGATTATCTCCGTAATCTGAAATTCTCCGAAAACGCGGTGGAAACCGGTATATCCGCCCTTAAAAGGGGGGCGCTTATCATAACCGATACGAATATGGCTCTTGCGGGCATAAATAAGACTGCCCTGGGCAAGCTCGGATGCTCCGCCCGCTGCTTCATGGCGGACGAGGACGTTGCAAGGGCGGCTGCCGAAAAAGGCATAACACGGGCGGCGGCAAGCGCCGAAAAAGCGGCTGAGATCAAGGACAGACCCTTGATAATGGTTTCGGGCAATGCGCCCACATTCCTTATCCGTCTTAGGGAGCTTGCCGACATGGGAAAAATAAGTCCCGCGCTTATTATAGCAATGCCCGTGGGTTTTGTTAATGTGACCGTTTCAAAGGAAATGACGGCGGCTTCGGGCGTGCCTTATATTGCGGCAATGGGAAGAAAGGGCGGAAGCAGTGTTGCGGCTGCCGCAGTCAATGCGCTGCTTTACTGTATAACAAGAAAATAACGGCTTATTCCGGTTTTCAGTCTCGCTATAGATAATTTTCAAAAGCTCGGGGCGTACTGAAGCTGTCGGTGCATTTCGGACAGCTTCAGTACGCCCCGAAACCCGTTCTCAAAGCCGCCGTAAAAGCGCTGTTATTTGCCGATCGCCGAAAATCGGACAGTTTTAAAAATTTTTTCGGAAAAATTGAAAAAACCCCTTGACATTATCGTTATAATATGTTATATTATGAATGTTATATAACATATGTAATATTACAAAGAACGGAGTGATAATATTGCCTCCCAAACCGAAAATAACAAAGGAAATGGTGATAAACGCAGGTCTGGAAACGGTTCGCCGCAAGGGGATAAACGCCCTGAGCGTCCGCGGCACGGCGGAAAGGCTGAGCTGCTCCACGCAGCCGGTGATGTCCTGCTGCGGCAGTATAGAGCAGTTAAAAAAAGAGGTCTACGAGGCGGCGGATAAGCTCCATACGGAGTATATACTGAAAACGGAGAATGAGGAAAACACTTTGATCTCTATCGGGATCAATTACGTCAGATTTGCTTCCGAGGAGCCGAATTTGTTCTGCTTTCTCTTTGAAACGGGCAAATTCCGCAGCCGCAGCTTTGAAGAGCTGATCGCCTCCGACGGACCGGACGAGGTGATAGAGCCTATCAGCCGTGCGGCGGGTCTGCCCGAGCAAATGGCAAGAGAAGCCTTTGAAAGTCTGTTCGCCTGCGTTCACGGCTATGCAAGCCTGCTCGCCCACAACGCCATGAGCTTTGACGAGGAGCATTGCAGAAAGCTGCTGAAAAATACTTTTATGGGAATCATCGGATATATGAAAGGAGAGAGCCGAAATGAAGAGGCTGTTTGAAAAAAACGAGGTCACATTCGCGGTCGTGATGATCGTGATATATGTTATAGGAGAAAGCGCGGTACAAGGCTTATCGGAAAGCGCCGGCATACAATTTCTCGGTGAAACGGTATTCGGGGCGGCAATGTCCGCCGTGCTGCTCGGATTTATAAAGAAAAACGGTCTTACGGAGTATCTCGGACTGTGCAGACCCGAAACGTCCGCAAAGGATGCGCTTTACTACATACCCGTCTGGCTGATAGCTCTGGGAAGGCTCTTTTTCGGTGCGGCAATGCAGTATTCGCCCGTCGAAACGCTTCTCCATACGGCAATGATGCTGTTCGTGGGTTTTCTGGAGGAGATCGTTTTCAGAGGACTTCTGTTCAAGGGGATCGCCAAAAGAAACGTAAAAAGGGCGATCGTGATATCCTCCGTGACCTTCGGCATAGGTCATATCGTGAATTTACTGAACGGCTACGATATATTTGACAATATCTGCCAGATAATATATGCCGTGGCTGTGGGTTTCATGCTGGTTTTCATTTTCATGAGAACGGGCAGCGTCCTGCCGTGCGTAGCGTTCCACTGCCTTAACAATATGACGTCCGCCTTCGCTTCGGGGGAATGGCTGATAAACGCCGTTGGCAGCGAACAGACAGCCGATCTTATTATGATCGCGGTATTTCTTATTATTTCGGTAGTATATACGGTATATATCCTCAAGCGTCTGCCGAAAAAAGAGCTGAAAACCTTATGATAAAATAAAACGGCATTATGATAGATTATGATAGCATTATGATATCAAAATGATATCATAATGCTATCTTTTTATACAGGAAAAAATATAAACTTTCGTACATATAATATAGGTAAATTGTTAATAATATATCGCATAAAAACATATAAAATTTAATTACCATTCACAAAAGAATAATATTTAAGAGATATAATATTTTTATGAAATATATGGAGAGGACGGTAATTTTTATATGGACGAAATAACCGTAACGGACGTCGCGGGAGCTTCGGGCAGCGCGTCTTTGCTGGTGCGGCACGGAAAAAGAGCGTTTATGTACGATATGGGTTTCGGATTCTGCGCCGATAAAATGGCTGACAAGGTCGAACGGCTCCTGGACGGCGGCAGACCGGAATGCATTATACTTACCCATTCCCATTACGATCACGTTATGGGCAGCGGCGCTCTGGCGGAGCGGTGGAGCGGCGTTCCCGTCATTTCCGGAGAATACGCGAAGTACGTTTTCACAAGGCCGGGCGCCAAAACTCTCATGGCGGAGATGGACGCGAACGCGGCGGAGGAGCTGGGAGCTCCGCCGAGCGCCGCGGATAATACCGCTTTTCTTCACGTGGACAAAACCGTCAAGGACGGCGATGTTATCGACGTTTGCGGACTGCGGCTGGAGGTCCTTGAGGTGCCGGGGCATACCAAATGCTCGCTTGCTTTCTACTGCCGCGAGAACAAGACCCTTTTTTCCTCGGAAACGCTGGGGGTATACGACGGCATATCCGCATTTCCCATAATGCTGACGAGCTTTGTTCAGGGAGAGCGTTCCCTTGAAAGGGCGGCGGCTCTCGGCGCGGAAAATATCGTGATCACTCATTGGGGAATGATAAAGGGAAAGGACGTTTGCGGCGAATATTTCAGGCGTGCGGCGGAAAGATACGCGGAAATGAAGGAAACAGTCTGCAAATGGCACAGGGACGGCGTTTCCGAGGAGGAAACGGTTGAACGGATAAGGGAGAAATATCACACGGGATATATAAGGCAGATATATCCTTTGAAAGCGTTCTATCTCAACACGGGATATATGGTTTCCCTTATTATTAAGGAATACTGCGGCGGGGAATGACGAACGTCCGGCGGGCGTCCGCCGAAACCACGGAAATCAATTTTTTGAAATAAAACTTCTTAAGACAGAAAAGTTAAGATGTTATTTGCAAAAATCAGAGCATTAGGGCGTGTTGATACCGCTTCTTGCTTCTTGCCTCTTAAAATTCTTGCTTCTTAAAATCAATTTCCTAAGAATTGATTTCCATGCGCCGAAACGCTTCCCCGTTGACAGACGATCGGCATTACGGAAATCGGTATCGGATCCGGTTCACATAACACATAAACAGAAAAAGTATTATATAAGCGCAGACAGACATCCCCCCGCCTTAGAGGCGGGGGGATGTCTGTATTCAGCGGCGGGCAGCCGAGCTTTTTTATTTTCGGGAAAATCTTTCGTACAGTTCCTTGACAAACAGCTCCGCAACGGGCGAAAAAACCTGATACTTTTTCCAGATAATATACATCTTCGTTTCAAGAGGAGGTTCGAGGGGGCGGAAGCAAAGTACGCTTTCCCCGCTTGTGTCGGCGAGCTTGTCAAAGGTCAGCATATAGCCCAATCCCTCGCGGACGAAAACCGAGCCGTTATAGCAAAGGTTCAGCGTTCCCGAAAAGGTCAGCTTTTCCGCCTTTTCGCCGCACCAGCGGGGAATATCGGCCGTTATCGCCTGATCGGAGCATATCAGCGGCAGACCGTACAGATCCTCGGCGCGTACGGATCTCTTTTTGGCAAGAGGGGCGTCCCGCCGCATTACAACGCCCCAAACGTCCGCGCCGTGAACCTCAAGATAATTGTACTTTGAAAGGTCGGGCGGCTCGGCGATAAAAGCCATATCCAGCAGTCCCCTGTCAAGCTTTTCCGCGACCTGCGCGGTATTGCCGCTTAAAAGATGATAGCGGAAAAACGGATACTTTTCGGTAAATTTTTTCACCGCCCGGGCAAGATGTTTTATCAGATAAGACTCCGCGCAGCCAATGTAAATATCGCCGCCGTTTATTTCATCAAGAGAGTTGAATTCGGCGACGGTTTTTTCCGTCATCTCAACAATATCCTCCGCCCGCTTGCGCAGGAGCATACCCTCGTCGGTAAGGCTCACGCCGCCGTTTTTGCGTATAAAAAGTTTTTTTCCCAGTTCCTCCTCAAGGGCTTTCATTTCCTTTGAAAGGGACGGCTGGGATACGTGCAGGCTTTCCGAGGCTCTTGTCATATTTTCGTTTCGCGCGATCTCCAGAAAATATTTTAATGTACGAAGTTCCATTTTTATCATCTCCCGAATTTATTATACCTCAAAACATTATTCCTGTCAAGAATAATATGAAATAAAAAACAGGTATTAGACATATTGCCAAAAACGTGCTATAATAATTTCAGAACCGAAAGCGAGGCGTTAAAAATGGCGGAGGCAACCGATAAATACGGAATTATTTTTCAAAATCTCACCGACGCAGGCTGTGACAAAAACACAGCCGAAAGGTGCGCGGAATATATATTATCGGGGAAATACGAGCAGGCTCTCGCCGTGATAAAGCCGCACAAAAAACGTCTGCTTGAGGAAATACGCGCAAATCAAAAGCAGGTCGACAGCCTTGATTTTCTGCTTTATAAAATCGAAAAATCAAGATAAAATTTTAGAAAGGTTGATAAAATTATGGCAAATTTTGAAAAAATCGAACTCACAAATGAATGGGACAAAACTTTCCCGAAAAGCGAAAAGGTGAACCACAGCAAGGTTACGTTTCACAACCGTTACGGAATTACTCTGGCGGCTGATATGTACGTACCGAAAAACGCGGCGGGAAAGCTTGCGGCGATCGCGGTGTGCGGTCCTTTCGGCGCGGTGAAGGAGCAGGCGGCGGGACTTTACGCCCAAACCATGGCGGAACGTGGATTCCTTACGATCGCATTCGACCCGTCCTTTACGGGGGAAAGCGGCGGAACTCCCCGCTATATGGCGTCCCCCGACATCAACACCGAGGATTTTCAGGCGGCGGTGGATTTCCTTTCCCTCAACGAAAATGCCGACCCCGAGAAAATAGGAATTATCGGTATCTGCGGCTGGGGCGGAATGGCTCTGAACGCCGCCGCTCTCGACACCCGAATCAAAGCGGCGGCCGCCTCCACGATGTACGATATGACCCGCGTGAACGCCAACGGTTATTTCGACGGCGAAAACACCGAGGAACAGCGTTATGAAAAGAAAAAAGCGTTAAACGCCCAACGTCTCGCCGATTACAAAAGCGGCAGCTACGCGCTCGGCGGCGGCGTGGTTGACCCCCTTCCCGAGGACGCGCCTTTCTTTGTAAAAGATTATCACGATTACTACAAAACAAACCGCGGCTATCACGGCCGCTCACTCAACTCAAACGGCGGCTGGAACGTTATCGGCTGTATGTCGTTCCTCAACCAGCCTATTCTGAAGTACAGCAATGAAATCCGCGGCGCGGTGCTTGTTATGCACGGCGAAAAGGCACACTCCCTGTATTTTTCAAAGGACGCTTTCGCCGATATGACAAGGGACAGCAAATACGCGGACAACAAGGAATTGCTTATCATTCCCGACGCGGTGCACACCGATCTGTACGACGGCGGCGGAAAGAACGCTATTCCCTTTGACAAGCTGGCGGAATTTTTTACGGAAAATCTGAAATAAAATCACGGAAAGCGGGCAGTCCGAATTGCAAAAAATTATTTTGGACTGCCCGTTTTATAAAAAAATTACTTGATAAAAATCAAGAAGCATGGAGGAAAAATTTACGTATGAAAAAATTATTCGAGATTTTTTTAGCGGTTTCTTTTATGCTGTCAGTAACCGCCTGCGGAAATCCGGCAAACGAAAACGCCGTGCTTACCGATACGGAAAATACCCCGATCACTGCGGCAAAAGCGGCGGAAACCGTTACGGAAAACACGTCCGCCGAAAAGGAGGAAAATTCCTTGAAAAATAATATCCGATTTGATTTTGAAACCAAAACCGTCACGCTCAACAGCGGCTATGAAATGCCGATCTACGGCATTGGCACGTACAGTCTTGAGGGCGAGATCTGCGTAAATTCCGTAACGTTCGCGCTGGAGAACGGCGTTCGGCTCATTGACACGGCGTATATGTACCGCAACGAGGAAAGCGTGGGCGAGGCGGTGAGAAATTCGGGCGTGCCGAGAGAGGAAATTTTCGTCATAACAAAGCTTTATCCCAACCAGTTTTCCGACCCCGAGGCAGCCATTGAGCAGGCTCTCGAAAAGCTGGATATTGAATATATCGATATGATGCTCCTGCACCACCCGGGCACGGACGATGTAAAGGCGTACAAGGCTATGGAAAAGGCTGCCGCCGAGGGGAAGATCCGCTCATTGGGGCTTTCAAACTGGTACGTTGAGGAGCTGGAGGACTTTCTGCCGCAGGTGGAAATTACTCCCGCCCTTGTACAGAACGAGATACACCCGTATTATCAGGAAAACGACGTTATTCCCTATATTCACGATTTGGGAATTGTTGTGCAGTGCTGGTATCCACTGGGCGGCAGGGGTCACACAAAAGAGCTCTTGGGCAACGAGGTTATTGGGGAAATTGCCGAGGCGCACGGCAAATCGGCGGCGCAAATTATTTTGCGGTGGGACTTGCAAAAAGGAGTTGTTGTGATCCCGGGTTCGAGCAACCCCGACCACATCAAGGAAAATACCGAGCTTTTCGACTTTGAGCTTACCGACGGGGAAATGGAACGCATAAACGCTCTCGACCGCGGGGAGAAGCATGATTGGTATTGATTTTCGGAAAATCTTTCTGCAGTTTCTTGACAAACAGCTCCGCAACGGGCGAAAATAACCCACGCTTTTTTCGGATAATATAACATCTTCGTTTCAATATGATGTTCGAGAGGACTGAAGCAAAGTACGCTTTTCCCGCTTGCATCGGCGGCATAACCTGAGATGCCGACCTTGACTTCTGTTACGGAGATTTTCCAAAGCTCATTAAAAATGCGGGGAAGGATGTGTTATGATTTCCGCAGTTCGGGCATACCCTTCCGCTGTTTCTTTTGATTTTTTCATACTTATTATTATAACATTTTATGCGCTGTTTGTCCACACCTGAAAACAAATTATATTGACATTATCGGCCGAAAATGGTATAATATATAAAAGTATGGTCTGTAATGTACCGTTTTCCCGTCAACGGCGGGGCGGATATCTCTGCAAACGCGGCATAGTTTATTTTTGTTAGATGAAAGGACGGGATTTTATGAAAGGTATAATCCTTGCGGGCGGATCCGGTACAAGGCTGTATCCGCTTACCATGATAACCTCAAAGCAGCTTCTCCCCATTTACGACAAGCCTATGATTTATTATCCTCTGTCGACCCTTATGCTGGCGGGGATAAGGGATATTCTTATAATATCCACTCCCGCCGATCTTCCGAATTTTGAAAAACTGCTGGGGGACGGTTCAAGCTTCGGCATAAGGCTTTCTTATAAGGTGCAGCCATCTCCGGACGGTCTTGCCCAGGCGTTTATACTGGGTGAGGAGTTTATCGGAAACGACTGCTGCGCAATGGTTCTGGGCGACAATATTTTTTACGGCAACGGATTTTCCCGTCTGCTTAGGGCGGCGGTGGAAAACGCCGAGAAAAACCGCAGAGCAAGCGTTTTCGGATATTACGTCGAGGATCCGGAGCGCTTCGGCGTTGTGGAATTCGACGAAAGCGGCAGGGTCGTTTCGGTTGAGGAAAAGCCAAAGGAGCCTAAGTCAAATTACGCGATAACCGGTCTTTATTTCTATGACAACAGAGTGGTCGGATTTGCAAAGCAAATGAAGCCGTCCGCAAGAGGGGAGCTTGAGATAACCGATCTTAACAGAATGTTCCTTGAGCTGGGCGATCTGGACGTTTCGCTGCTGGGAAGAGGCTTTGCATGGCTTGACACCGGCACTATGGACAGTCTGATAGATGCGGGGGATTTCGTCAGAATGATCGAGAAACGGCAGGGGATAAAAATATCCGCCGTGGAGGAGATCGCATATAAAAACGGCTGGATCACAAAGGAACGTCTTACGGAATCGGCGGACAGATACGGAAAATCAACGTACGGTCAGCATTTGAGAAAGGTTGCCGAGGGACAGATCAGATACTGAACAGATCCCGAACAAACAAACAGCCTCCCTGCCCTGTGCGGTTTGCCGTTATAGGTCAGGGAGGCTGTTATGTTTTTTTCATCACCTATTTGATAAATACCTTTTCGGTCTTGCCGCAGTCAATAATTTTCGCCGCAAAAGCGTGGATATAACGCTTTTGCGGCGGTTTTTCCGTCGGTATTGCTTCGCAGCGTCAGAGCAGATCCGCACTGCGGTCATTGTTATGTAAAAAGGCTCTGTCGTTTCCGTTTATGAAATCCCGCGCTTTTCCGAGAAAAATATCCCGCTGCTTTGCAAAACGCTCCGAACGCTCGTTTTCGGCAATGTATTCCGCTGTTTTTTTCACAGCCTCAGCCGTTTCCTCATGCTCCATGCGCGAAAAGACGTTAAATAAGCCGTCGAAGCAATATCTTTGTCTGCCGGAGCATATCCTTTCGGCGATCTCCAGCGATACCGCGGCAAGCTCGTCGGACGAATGCACGGCGCCGCAGACCGAAAGACCCGCAAAATCCACGGTGTTTCCCGCAATGACTGCGGAACGCCTGAAATACTGCCCGCAAAGCCGGAACGCTTCCGCGTCGCTCAGATTTATAAGGCGGAAAAGATTTGACGAGAACTTCCTGCAAAAGCTCATGCCGAAGTAAGGATCGTTCACCGACGCATTTTCCGCGTCCTCGATTATCTTTTCGCAGTAGAACCTGTACCATGAAATGTCAAGTTTTTTAATGGGCAGGGTAAAATGAGTTTCGCTGTTCTCCGGTCCCGTAAACGCTGCGGGAGATCCCTGACGGTAAGCCGCGTCGCTGTAAAAAAGTCCGTCGAGGACCCACATCAGGGCGGGATAATCTACAGGATCGTCGGTAAGATGCTTGAATTTTTCATAGGCATTGCCCGTGTCCTTGATGAAATGCGCGAAAAAACCCGCTGAAGCATACACATCGGGATAATCCTCGTACAGCCGTACTATCTTTTCGGTAAACGTTTCCTCGTCCTTATCCAGCGTCACCGCATTAGCCATAGTGAGGATCAGCACATCGGTCAGAAATGCGAAAAACTCGCTTTCGCAGCCCGCTTCTTCTTCGCATTCATACCTTTCCGCGAGAAATTCGGGCTGAGAAGAGCCGGAAATAAAGCCGCCGCTCCAGTTGATGTTATACTTGTTTATAAGGCTGTAGTTGGCTGCGATCCTGCGGTAAACGTCAATGAGCCTGTCGGATTCCTTGAAAAGGCAGGCGTGCAGAAGAAAATATGCCTCGTTTGCCATATCATGACGGCTCATGCCGCCCTCCAGCAGACGGCTGACAAAGCTGTCCAGCTTTTTTGCCGCATGGTCGGAAACCTCGTTGCTGCGGCACATCATAATATACGGCAGGCATCCGTTATCCTCGGAAAGGCAGTCCCGCCAAAACTCGTCGGCGGCTCTCGTTTTAAATCTGCACAGTTCCGTCAGATGCTCCGAAATATTCCTGTCAAACGGGTTTTTTATGAGAGCAATGCATTTCTCGCTGACCCGTTCGTCCTCGTAATAGCTGAACATAAAAACCTCCGCTGCCATAAGCAAGAAATTCAAGAAGCAAGAGGCGGGAAATTTCGGTCACTGCCTCCTGCGGGGACTGCTTTGCAAATTTACAAGCGTATCCTTGCACCATGTCAATATCAGCTCAAAGGCAAGGTCAAAATCAAAAGACTCTCCCTGCGTCAGCCTTGTCCGCGTTTCAAGAACTTCTCTGTCCTTACCCTCCAGGCAAGCCGCCAGCTCCCTTGCGTCTGTGCAGAATATGCCTTTTTTAAGATAATAAAGATTTTGCAGAATGAAAAAGACCTGTTTGTACGATCGAGGGAGAAGACCGATATTTTTTTGCGTATCGGCGTGGATATATCTGTGGCACAGCTCATGGTAAAGATTTCCGGCGCTTAACCTTACGTAATTTATTATATCATTCCGGGTATACGCAGGTACAAGCTCCGACAATACCCCGTGAATATCCTTTGTCGTGTGCAGCAGATGGCATATCTCCAAAGGATTCCAGCAGGACAGCTCCTCTTTTCCGCAGATAAATCCGCAGGACCGTTCATAGCTGCCCGCGTTTTTAAGAATGTCCCTGTAAATGTCCATATCATTGACCGTAATATCGCATATAACGGTCATAATGTAAATATCGCTGTTCCCGTTCGCTTCTCCCCGCATATAGCTGCCCTGAAGTCCGAGATATGCAAGCCTTTCGCCGAAAGCGTTCTTCATAGACGCCGCAAGCTTCCGTACATAGCTTTCTATATCAAACGTACTTTGCATTACTTTCTTTTGCCAAGCTCGTCCTCGGCGTCGTGCTTCGTGAGATTTTCGGAAACAGCCCAGGTTTTCACCCTTATCTTGCTGCGGTCGCCGCCTGTTTCGATAACCACCGTGTCTTCGCCCTTGCGCACGATTATCCCCACAATGCCGCCGATCGTGGTGACTTCATCTCCGATCTGCAGGGAATCGCGCATTGCCTTTTGTTCCTTGTCCTTTTTCTTCTGAGGGCGTATGAGCATAAAGTAAAAAATGACCATCACTACGACCATTACGATCACGGAGGAAGCGAACGACTGGGTCGCAAGAGCCTGCTGATCCGCCTCCGACATGGCTTCTCCCGCCGCAGCAAGTATAGTGAAATATGAGTTCATCATAAATATTTACCGTTCCTTTCCGCCGCTTAAAAACAGCGGCACAACACTTATTATAACGCAAACCCTTTTGAATTGCAATAGCTTTTACAAAATTTTAATATTTGCGCCGCTGCGGAAAACGAATAATGCCGATCCGTGACGTTTTCGGTATAAATCCAAATCGTAAAGAATTTTGTAAATTTTATTAAATTGCTTGAAAAAAAGGAGAGGATGCTGTATAATAATAAATGTATGTATGCGCATAATAAACTGCGGGGAAATGTTCCGAGGCAAAACAAAAAAATCATTCCGAAACGGACGGAAACGTATTGTTCGGGACGGGAGCGGTTTTTGCTTTGCTCCGAATTATTTATTATCCGAAAGGAATGGTAATAAAATGCCTATAAAAGTCGGAATGGTGTCGCTGGGATGCTCCAAAAATCAAGTGGACGCGGAAAGAATGCTTTACAAGCTCGAGCAGAAGGGTTATAAGCTGGTTGCCGACGCCGCTCTTGCCGATATTGCCGTAATAAATACCTGCGGATTTATCGAGTCCGCAAAGCAGGAGGCTATAGAAACTATTCTGGAGTTTGCCGAACTGAAAAAAGAGGGACGGATCAGAAAGCTGATAATAACGGGCTGTCTTGCGGAGCGCTACCGCGAGGAGATCCTGACGGAGATACCCGAGGCGGACGCTGTTGTGGGTATCGGCAGCAACGATAAGATATGCGAGGTGCTTGACAGCGTTCTTGCGGGCAGGCAGACCGTTTCATTCGGCGATAAGCTGTCTTTGGGTCTTACCGGAGGCAGAGTGCAGACCACTCTGTCATTTTACTCCTACCTTAAGATCGCCGACGGATGCAGCAACCGCTGCTCATACTGCGCCATACCGCAGATAAGAGGAAAAATGCGCAGCGTCCCCATGGAGGAGCTTTTAAAAGAGGCTGAGGAGCTTGCGCGAAACGGCGTTAGGGAGCTTATCGTCATTGCACAGGATACGACCCGCTACGGAGAGGATATTTACGGAAGACAGGCTCTGCCCGAGCTGCTCGGAAAGCTGTGCCGCATACCCGCTCTGAAATGGATAAGGGTGCTGTACTGCTATCCCGAAAGGATAACCGACGAGCTTCTGCGGGTAATGGCGGAGGAAGAGAAGATCGTTAAATACATAGATATGCCCGTTCAGCACTGCGACGGCGAAATACTCAAAAAAATGAACCGAAAGGGCGATGAAGCGTTCCTGCGGGATCTGATAAAAAAGATAAGGGAAACTGTGCCGGGCGTTATCCTGCGCACTACGCTAATAACAGGCTTTCCGGGTGAAACGCAGGAGCAGTTCGACCGCTTGGCTGACTTTGTCAAGGATATCGAATTTGACCGCCTGGGCTGCTTTCCCTATTCCGCAGAGGAGGGGACGAAGGCCGCCGAGATGGACGGTCAGCTTGAGCAGGACGTAAAAGAACGCCGCGCGGAGCTTATCATGGAGCAGCAAATGATGATAGCCGGAGTAAAAAATCACCGCCTGCGGGATACCGTTGTGGAGGCTGTGGTGGAAGGCTACGACCGTTACGGCGAATGCTATTTCGGCAGGACCGCCGCAGACGCCCCCGATATTGACGGAAAGATATTCATTATCTCCAAAAGCCGCCGTCTGCTGCCGGGTATGTTTGTAAAGGTCAAGGTAAACGAAATTATGGATTACGACCTTATAGGAGATGTATTTGATGAATTTGCCAAATAAGCTTACACTTGCAAGGACGGTATTGGTGATACCCTTTATATTCTTTCTGCTGACGGACGCCGTGCCGCTGAGCGGACTGTGGGCGCTGATAATATTCATAGCCGCCTCGGCGACCGACGCTCTTGACGGACATATTGCACGCAGCAGGAACCTTGTGACCACCTTCGGGAAATTTCTCGATCCTCTCGCGGACAAGGTGCTGGTGCTGTCGGCGCTCATATGCTTTACTCAGATGGGACTGTGCGGCGCGGTGCCTGTTATCATCATTGCGGCAAGGGAATTTATGGTATCCGGTCTGCGGCTCGTTACCGCCGATAAGGGCGTTGTGGTGGCTGCGGGGATATGGGGAAAGCTGAAAACGGCTTTTACCATGACGGCAATTGCCGCAATACTGATTTTCGGGGTAATATTCGGAAAGGACCCGGGCGTCTATGACGTATGGGTGATCGCTGTCGAACAGGCGCTTATATGGATATCCGTGCTGCTTACGGTCGTTTCCGGAGGAATATATCTTAACGGCTACAAGGATTATATCGACGCCGCATAACTTACCGACTGGAGAAAATATAAATTGGATTATGAAATTATACGCAGCAAGCGAAGAACTCTCGCAATTACCGTTGACTGCTCCGGCAGGGTCAGGGTGAGAGCGCCGCTGGGACTGCCCGAAAGCAATATAGATGAGTTTGTAAGGTCAAAGCGCGGCTGGATACAAAAGCACAGCGCCGCCGCAGACGAACGTAAGAAGCTCCGCACGGACCGTCTGACCGTTCCGCCACGGAGCCTGCCTCTTTTGGGAGAGCTGTGCCCCGTTGACAATGTTCAGCCTTACGGCTACACGGGCGGGAGATTTCATCTTCCGAAGGATACGCCGCTGGAGGAATGTCTGCCTTATCTGAGAAAGCTTTACAGAAAGATCGCCTGCGATACCCTGACATCGCGCACAATGCTTACCGCGGATCGAATGGGCGTGAAAATATCGGCTGTAAAGATAAATTCCGCCAAGACGCGATGGGGGAGCTGCTCGGCAAAGGGAGTCATAAACCTGTCATGGAAACTCATAACAGCCGATCCGCCGCTGATAGATTACGTTATTGTCCATGAGCTGTGCCATGTAGGTCAGATGAATCATTCCGACGCGTTCTGGGAAAGCGTGGGCAGGGCGATCCCCGATTACAGGGAGCGCAGGGAGGCTTTGAAGGACGTGCAGAGGCTTTTGACGGAATATTGTCTGGACTGAAGCGGCGGGCGGAAAATACTCCGCAAAAAACGGATTTCCGTAATTTTCCTGAATAAATCGGCTCCTGCGGCGGATAATAGCAATGAGGAAACAACCTCGGGTTTGCAAATGGAAGCTGAAAGGAGACAACATTCATGCTTGACAAGATATCATTGACGATCCTGCTCATCGGCGGACTTAACTGGGGTCTTGTAGGCCTTTTCGGCTTTGACCTTGTAGCATGGCTCTTCGGAGGAACGGGCGCAGTGCTCAGCAGAGTAGTATACGTAATAGTTGCGCTTGCTGCTGTGTGGTGCGTTACCATGCTGTTCAGAAAGCCGTCTGCGGGATAGCTTTTAGAAATTAAGTAAGAGGTAAGAGGTAAGAAACATAACGCCTCTTGCCTCTTTATTATTTCGTTCATAATTTGTTTACGCGGCGAAACTGCATTTTTAGTGGGGATTATCATTGACATTAGGGGGAAAATAATGTATAATTATAGGGTGTGAAAAAATTCACCGCGATTTTTCGGAAAAGGATGTGAGCGTATGGATAACAGCAGCGGCGTGATACCCCGAAGTTGCTCTGTCGGTTTGGGCGGATGTCCTGCGCTTGTTGTTCGGGTATCCCTCGGCTTTTGCGGCAGTCTTTGACCGCAGGACAGCGCATATGCTGTCCGCCCTGCCAGGCAGAGTGTTATATCAGGGGTCATTATGCCTTCATTCATATCACATGAAGGAGATGATCGTACTTGGAAAAGATCGAAGCGGCGGTGCTTGTAAAGCACAAGGCGTTCGTTCAGCTAAAAACCGCTTTGCAGGAAATGATGCCTGCGGATATTGCTCAGCTTTTGGGCGAGCTGCTGGAGGAGCGGGACGAGTTCGGCGAAAAGGAGCTGACTCTCATTTTCAGAGTGCTGCCAAAAGAGCTGGCGGCGGAAGCGTTCACCTACATGGACAGCGATCTGCAGATGGTACTGATAAACGCCATTTCGGACAGAGAGCTTAAAGCCGTCCTCGACGAGCTTTTTTTGGACGATACGGTCGATATTATCGAGGAAATGCCCGCAAATGTAGTTTCCCGTATATTAAAGGCGGCGGGTCATGACAAGCGCAGACAGATAAACGAGCTGCTCAATTACCCCGAGGACAGCGCCGGCTCTATTATGACCACGGAGTTTGTCTATTTCCGCAGGGACGACACGGTAAAGGAAGCCTTTGACAGGATACGCAGCGTAGGCGTGGTAAAGGAAACGGTAAACACCTGCTATGTGACGGACTGCCGCAGACTGGTGGGAACGGTTTCCCTGCTCGATCTTGTGGTAGCCGACGAGGCTGCCGTTATAGAGGATATTATGGAGCCTGCGGTGGTAAGCGCGGGAACTCACGACGATCAGGAGGCGGTGGCAAACCTCTTTTCAAAGCACGGTCTGGCGGCTCTGCCCGTGGTGGACGCCGAGGGACGTATCGTGGGAATAATCACCTTTGACGACGTTATGGGCGTCATTCGTGAGGAAAACGCCGAGGATATGGCGATAATGAGCGCCGTGCTGCCCAATGACGACAGCTATTTCAAAACGAGCGTCTGGCGGCACGCACGCAGCAGGATAGTCTGGCTGCTGATACTTATGCTTTCCGCCACTCTTACGGGAGCTATAACCAATCACTTTGAAGCGCAGATAGCGGCTATCCCTCTGCTTGTTTCCTTTATGCCCATGCTTACGGGAACCGGAGGAAACTGCGGATCCCAGTCATCCACCATGGTCATACAGGGCATGGCGATGGAGGAGATACGCCTTAAAGACTTTTTCAAGGTGCTGTGCAAGGAATTCGGCGTTGCGGTAATATGCAGCGCGATACTTTCCGCGGTAAACTTTGTCAGAATAATAATTCTTTATCACGACGTAAAAATAGCGGCGGTGGTATCGTTGACGCTTATCGGCACGGTGATCCTTTCGAAGCTGCTGGGCAGTATGCTGCCCATGCTTGCGAAAAAGCTGAAAATAGATCCTGCCATAATGTCGGCGCCCTTGCTGTCCACCCTTGTGGATAGCTGCTCCACGCTGCTTTATTTTACCGTTGCTTTAAGACTGCTGGATTTTAGCTGAGGGGAGTTTTATTTTATGAAGCAGTATATAACAGACGCATTTACGGATAAAATATTTTCGGGCAATCCCGCAGCGGTCTGCATATGCGGAAGCTTTCCTTCGGAAGAGCTTATGATGAAGATCGCCGAAGAAAATAATCTCTCCGAAACAGCTTTTGTGTCCGATGATATGGAAATACGATGGTTTACTCCCGGGGGAGAGATAGATCTGTGCGGTCATGCGACTCTTGCCGCAGCTTATATAATGAGCAGATTTTACGGCTGCGGCGGGGAGATGGTTTTCCGATCCCGTTTCAGCGGAGATCTTAAAGCTTTCTGTCATAACGGATTTGTTTCAATGGATTTTCCTGCCAGACCACCTGTTCCCGTAAACGACGAGGATGTAAAAGATCGTATCTCCTGCGCTTTTGGGTGCCCCGTAAGCGAGCTTTACAAGGCAAGAGATTATATGGCTGTTACCGATAATTGGGAAACCGTAAGAAATGCCAAGCCGGATATATCATTGCTCGGCAGTATACCCTCAGGAAATTGCGGAGGCTTTATACTTACTGCCGAGGGCGGCGGCTGCGATTTTGTTTCGAGATTTTTCTGTCCCGCACTGAACGTTCCGGAGGATCCCGTAACGGGGTCGTCGCACTGCACTCTTATACCATTCTGGTCGGCAAGACTGGGGAAAAGGTCTATGACCGCCCGTCAGCTTTCGTCAAGAGGCGGTATGCTTTATTTGGAAGACAACGGCGAGAGAGTAAGGATCTCCGGCTGTGCGGCAGTTTTTTCCATAGGCGAGATAATGATTTGATAATGCAGCAGCTCCGATAAACAAAATGCAAACAAAAAGGGCGGCTGAGCCGGCGCGCCCCAAACTACTATCCCTCAAGGAGGACGATAAATTATGAGAAAAACCAAAATAGTCTGCACCGTAGGACCCGCAACGGACAACGACGATATCCTGCGGGAAATGATGCTTTCGGGAATGAACGTGGCAAGATTTAACTTCTCCCACGGAGATTATGAGGTACACGAAAAGCGGTACGGGCAGCTTTGCAGACTGAGAGAGGAGCTTGATCTTCCCATAGCCGCCCTGCTTGACACAAAGGGTCCGGAAATACGCATAGGCAAATTCGAAAACGGTCAGCCGGTTACGCTGGAGGACGGGGACGTTTTTATCCTCACCACGGAGGAAAGGCTTTGCAGCAAGGAAATAGCCTCCATTTCCTTTAAGGGACTTCCCGACGACGTAAAAAAGGGTACGGCTATCCTTATAAACGACGGAGCGGTGGAGCTCAGAGTGGAAAGCGTAAACGGCAAAGACATAGTCACCTCCGTTGTTCACGGGGGAGAGATATCCGACAACAAGGGCATAAACGTGCCGGGAGTGGAGCTTTCAATGCCTTATCTCTCCGAAAGGGATATGAGCGATCTGGAATTCGGCGCGAAAATGGGATTTGATTTTATTGCCGCTTCCTTTGTAAGAACGGCGGCGGACGTTGCATATCTGAAAAAGTTCATCAAAAGCCTGGGCTGGAACACTCCCCGTATCATCGCCAAGATAGAGAATATGGACGGCGTGCGCAATATCGACGAGATACTGGAGATCGCCGACGGTATTATGGTAGCGCGGGGCGATATGGGCGTGGAGATACCCTTCGAGCAGATCCCCGCAATACAAAAGGATCTGATAAAGCGCGGCTATAACGCGGGAAAGCAGGTCATCACCGCCACCCAGATGCTCGAGTCCATGATAACTCACGTCCGACCCACCAGAGCGGAGATAACGGACGTGGCAAACGCCATTTACGACGGCACGTCAGCCATTATGCTCAGCGGCGAAACGGCGGCGGGCAAGCATCCCGTGGAGTCCGTCCGCACTATGGCTCTCATAGCGGAAACTACCGAGAACGATATTGATTATATGGGACTTCTCAGAAACCGCCCTGCAGGTCATGAAAACAGCATTACCAACGCCATATCCCATGCCGCCTGCACCACGGCTCACGATCTGGGCGCAAAGGCTATCGTAACGGTAACGAAAACGGGAGGCACGGCGAAAATGCTTTCCAAATTCCGTCCCGCCTGCCCAATAATCGGCTGCACCCCCAGCAGGACGGTATACCGTCAGATGAATCTTTCCTGGGGAGTTACGCCTCTCATGATGGAGGAGAAATCCAGCACCGACGAGCTTCTGGACGGAGCGATAGAAGCCGCCGAAAAGGGCGGTCTGCTAAGCAGCGGCGATGTTACCGTTATCACCGCGGGTATACCCTTGGGCGTATCGGGCAATACCAATATGCTGAAAGTAACGGTAGCCGGTCAAGGCTCGGAAACCAATATGAGTTGACTGCGGAAATGTCATGTACGATCATCACATATAAAGGAGAACCTAAATCATGAAAAAAATAAAAAGATCTTTCCTTGCAGTTCTTGCACTTTCGGGACTGCTGCTGCTCTCGGGATGCGGCAATGCCGCCGAAAACACGTCCTCCGACGGCAATGCCGCCGTCAGCATATCCGATCCCGCGGAAGCGGGTCAGACCGAAGAGGCGCAGACGGAAAAAACCGAGATACTTAACTTTATCCCGCCCGAAAACGGCGAGAAGATAGCGGTCATCACCGTCAGAGATTTCGGCGAGATAAAGATAAAGCTATTCCCCGAAGCGGCTGAAAAGGGCGTTGAGAATTTTGTGGGACTGGCGGAGATGAACTATTACGACGAGCTTATTTTTCACAGAATAATCCCCGATTTTATGAATCAGGGCGGCGATCCCAGAGGCAACGGCACGGGGGGAAGCAGCTTCTGGGGCGATAAATTCGACGGCGGAATCCCCGAGGGACTTTATCATTTTACGGGAGCGGTAGCTTACGCAAATTCGGGTTCGACCTCTACCAACGGCAGCCAGTTCTATATTGTAAACACGCAGGACGGCGACTACGGTCAGAGCAGTCTTGCGGCGTATCCCGAAAACGTGCGGGAAATGTATGAGGAAAAGGGCGGAACTCCTTTCCTTGACGGCGGATATACCGTTTTCGGACAGGTGTTCGAGGGCATGGACGTTGTACGGGCGATCTCACAGGTGGAAACCGACGAAAACGATAAACCGCTTCAGCAGGTAGTCATGGAATCTGTCCGTATAGTCGAATACGAGGGATGAACTGCCGTTCAAAGCTCTGCGGTTATAGATTATATGCAATTGCTTTGCATTGATTTGAGCAAAAATCGGCAGATTTAACAAAAATTTCCCCTTATGCCGATTTAAGGCGAAATAATCGTTGTTATTCCCGAAAAGATGTGATATAATGAATACCGTACCCGCCGCTTGGGGCGGAGGGCGCAGTACCGATCTCAAGCCGAAAACCCGAATAAAAGCTTTTTGACGCATTTTTGCAGGGTTTTCAAGCTCAAAACCGGTATAAAGGAAAAATTTTAAGAATATCCCCGAAAGGAAGGAAGATCATTATGAAGATGAGTAAGTTCAAAAAGATCGTCGCCGCTGCAGCCGCAACGGCAATGATGTCAGCTATGTCAGGCTGCGGAACAAGCAGCGATCCCGCCGCACCCGCAGCCGACGGAGGCGCGGACGCACCCGCAGCGGACGGAGGCACAGGCAAGGTATACAACATAGGTATTTGCCAGCTCGTTGAGCACCCCGCTCTGGACTCCGCTACAGACGGCTTTATTGCCGCTCTTACGGAAAAGCTGGGCGAGGGAAACGTTAAGTTTGACCGCCAGAACGCACAGAACGAGGCTACCAACTGCACAACTATATGCAACAATTTCGTTGCGGCAGGCTCGGATCTTATCCTTGCCAATGCCACCGGCGCGCTTCAGGCCGCTTCCTCGGCAACAAGCGATATCCCCATCATCGGCACGTCCATTACAAACTACGCTACGGCTATGGGCGTTGACGACTGGTCGGAAATGGCAGGCAAGAACATTACGGGAACCTCCGACCTTGCTCCCATCGACGAGCAGGAGAATATGATAGTTGAGCTGTTCCCCGAGGTAAAACAGGTAGGTATCCTTTACTGCTCGGCAGAGGCAAACTCCAAGTATCAGGCAAGCCTTATGGAGGCGGCTCTTGACGAGGACGGCATTGCTTACAAGGAATATTCCGTTGCCGATTCCAACGAGATACAGGCTATGACCACAACAGCCGTTTCCGAGTGCGACGTGCTTTATATCCCCACCGACAACACCATCGCCAACGCTACCGAAACTGTAAAGAACGTTGTAGTTCCCGCCAATATCCCCGTTGTATGCGGTGAAGAGGGCATATGCCAAGGCTGCGGCGTGGCAACTCTTTCCATCAGCTACTACGATATCGGCTACACAGCGGGCGAGATGGCTTACGATATTCTCGTAAACGGCAGCAACCCCGGCGACATGGAGATAAAGTTCGCTCCCCAGGTTGAAAAGAAGTACAATGCCGAGATATGCGCTTCCTTGGGCATCACGCCTCCCGAGGGTTATGCGGCTATAGAATAATTCCCTAAAGGGCATATATGCGGATCGGGGGCAGTTTTATCTGTCCCCCTTTTGCAATAACACGGATTATTACCCGATGCTTCGGATAGAATAGGAGTAATGACAATGAATGTGATCAGCACATTTCTCAATGCGCTGCCCGGAAACGTGTCCCAGGGTCTGATATGGGGCATTCTTGCGATAGGAGTATTCATAACCTATAAAATACTGGATTTTGCCGATCTTACAGTGGACGGCTCTATCGGAACGGGAGGCGCTGTGGCGGTAATGCTGATCACAAACGGCTGTCCCGTACCGATGGCGCTTTTGTGCGCGTTTGCGGCAGGCTGCCTTGCGGGACTTATAACGGGGCTGCTCAACACCGCGCTGGGTATCCCCGGGATACTTGCGGGAATACTTACCCAGCTTGCTCTTTATTCCATAAATCTTGATATAATGGGTCAGTCCAACCGTTCGGTGAGCGTTGACAAATACCCGCTGCTGGTATCGTCGAGATATGTGACCGACGCCGTTATAAAAACGGCTCTTATCACAGCGGTCATAATAGCCGCGCTTTATTGGTTCTTCGGTACGGAATACGGTTTTACCATAAGAGCCACCGGCTGCAATTCCAATATGGCAAGGGCGCAGGGAATAAACACAAAAAAATCAACCGTCATAGCTCTTGTGCTGTCCAACGGTTTGGTAGGCCTTTCGGGAGGACTTCTTTCCCAGTATCAGGGATTCTCCGACGTAAATATGGGCAGAGGCGCGATAGTTATAGGTCTTGCGGCGGTTATCATCGGCGAGGTGCTGGGTACGCTCATATGCAGATCTCGCTTTAATTTCGTTGCAAAGCTGTCGTTTTCCGCTATTGGAGCGATAATATACTTCATCGTGCTTCAGATAGTAATGCTGCTGGGACTTTCCTCGGCGAACAACAAGCTGTTTTCGGCTATTGTGGTGGTAGTATTCCTTGCCGTGCCTTATCTCAAAGACAGTGCGAAAAATTCTTTCAAGCGTGCGGGAAAAAATATACCCTCGGAGAAAGGAGCAGGGGAAAATGCTGGAGCTTAACAACATCAAAAAGACCTTCAATCCCGGTACCATAAACGAGAAAAAAGCTCTTACAGGCGTTTCGGCGGCTCTTGAGGACGGGGATTTTGTGACTATCATCGGCGGAAACGGCGCGGGAAAATCCACCACCCTTAACGCAATAGCGGGAGTGTGGCCTATCGACGAGGGCGCGGTGATAATAAACGGCAAGAACGTTACGGGTCTGCCCGAGCATAAAAGAGCGGAATTTATCGGCAGAGTTTTCCAGGATCCCATGACAGGCACAGCCGCCACAATGGAGATACAGGAAAATCTCGCTCTCGCCGCAAGACGGGGAAATTCCAGAGGCTTAAAGTGGGGGATCACCCGTAAGGAAAGAGAAGAATACCGCGAGCTGCTGAAAACCCTCGGACTTGGACTTGAGGACAGAATGTCCGCCAAGGTGGGATTGCTTTCCGGAGGACAGAGGCAGGCGCTGACGCTGCTTATGGCAACCCTTAAAAAGCCGGAGATACTTCTCCTTGACGAGCATACAGCCGCTCTCGACCCCACAACAGCCGCAAAGGTGCTGGAGCTTTCGGACAAGATAATCGAGGAGCATCACCTTACCGCAATGATGGTGACTCATAACATGGCGGACGCGATAAAGCACGGCAACAGGCTCATAATGATGAACGACGGACATATAATATACGATGTAAAGGGTGAGGAAAAGAAGAACCTTACGGTGGACGCGCTTCTGAAAAAATTCGAGGAAGTAAGCGGCACAGCTCTTAACAATGACAGAATGCTGCTTTCAAAGGACGGCTGACCGTATCCGCCTGCGAAGCCGTTCTCCGAAAAAAATCCCGAAGGAGGATATATTATGACGGTTTATTATGTTCTCATGCTCCTGATAGCGGGTCTTGCGTATCCGATGTACAGGTATAAGCCGTCAAAGGCAAAAAACGTTGTATATGTGTGCATAGTTTTCGGCTATATGCTGGTAATGTCGGTATTAAGATACGGTATAGGCAACGATTATTTTAATTACCGCAGGATATTTTACTCCATATCGGAAAACGGTCTGTCAATATCTCAGATAATCGAAAGAATGGGACTGGAGCCGGGCTATGCGCTGCTTATAAAGGCGGTGCAGCTTTGCGGAGGAGAGTATTTTGCGCTGAACGCCGTGACGGCGGCGCTGATAATCGTTCCCACCGCGTATGTTATACTGAAGTACAGCAAAATGCCGTGGCTGTCTGCCTGGCTTTACCTTACCGTAACATTTTTTTATAATTCTTTGAATTTTACCAGACAGAGCATATCGGTGGCAATAATATTCCTGGGGTGGCGTGCGTTTAGGGACAAAAAGCACATTTTTGCCGTGCTTGTGATACTTGCGGCGTCGATGTTTCATATATCCTCTCTTGTGCTGCTGCCGGTTTATTTCATGTCGCTGATAAAGCCGTCAGCCAAGAGCTTCGGACTGATAAGCGCGGCGGGACTGATAACATTCGTTTTTTCCTCCGATATAATATCATTTGTCACAACCTATATCCTTCCCAGGTATGCAAAATACGCGGATCAGATATACCTTACCAAAGGCTTTACGCCGAAATTTCTGATAATACCCGCGCTGCTGATGCTGCTTACGATGTCGGCATATTTTACGGGGTGGAGGGAAAAATCGCCGTACAGCGGTATGCTGACTTGGTTTTCCTTTTATAATTTTCTCATATGGATATTTATAACCAAGCATTTTGTGATCGAGCGCTTTTCCATGCCGATATATATTTTCATTCTCATAGCAATACCGGAGGTGCTGGAGCATTACAGGACTATTCTTTCCGGACAGCCGAAAAAGGACAGCCGCAGACTGGCGCGCCTTAGGGTAATGTCCAAAAAAGGGTTTAAGATATATCCCATATGCACGGCGCTTGTGATAATATCCACTTTTATATACAATAATTTCTGTATTAATCAAAGAGTTCACGGAGTATTTCCCTACACCTCGGTGACAAAGCCTGCCGGAGAGATATCGGAAACGGACTACCGCGACAATTACCGCGCTCTTTTTGTCAATTCGGATCTTATGCAGTTTCTCGGTATAGTAGAAGGCGGAGATTACACGGTGGTTTTGACAGTTAACGGCTATGCTGGAGATAAGCTGGAATACCCCGTGAAAATGCTTCTGAAAAAAATAGGATTTGAAACGGATATAACCTCTCTTGACGGCAAAAGCCTCATTGCCGTGGCAAGACGGGGAGAGCCTGTTTTTGAGCGGACGGACAGCGAGCTTATTACCGAAAGCGTCGGTCTTTACAACGGTAAAATATCGGTACAGATAGCTTCGGGCGGTTCGGCGGCGCAGCAGCAGGCGGCTTCGGTTTTCGTAAACGGAAAGGAATATGCCACCAACACCAACGGACTTAATTTTGCGGTTTTTGACAATAAGCTGGAAAAAATTGTAGCGGCGCAGTCCTACGATACTTCGACTTATTCATACGCGTATACCAATTCGGATTCGTTTTACGGCGAGATACTTCTTGACGCAGAGCCTCTTGAATAGCGGGGTCTTAGCTTTGGACAGAATCCGAAAGCAGGTGATTTTTTTGATGGAAATATATCTTCCCGGTACGGGAGGAATGAAACCTCTGCCGTGCAGAGCTCTCACGGGAATGTGGGCGGAGCATGAGGGCGGAGCTCTTCTTATAGACTGCGGCGAGGGTATGCAGGTGGCTCTTGCCAAATGCAAACGCAGCCTTGCAAGGCTGGAGGTAATTGTAATAACCCATTTTCATGCCGATCATACCGCAGGTCTGCCCGGACTGCTGCTTTCCGCGGGAAACAGCGGACGGACTGCGGACATTGATATATACACTCCAAGGGGAGGCAGAGAAATGATAGCTTCCCTTTGCCGTATCTGCGGCACGCTGCCCTTTAAGCTGAACATAAGGGAGCTGCAGGGTGAAAATATGTCCTTTGACTGGAGGGGCGTCAAAGGGGAGGTAATGGCGGTAAGGCATAGGACAGAGTGTCACTGCTGCCGTCTTACGGAGCGGCGCAGGGCGGTATTCGATCCTAAAAAGGCGGAGGAGCTGGGCGTCCCCGTGAAGCTTTGGAAAACGCTTCACGGCGGAGAAAGCGTTGTTCTGAACGGCAGGACAATAGAGCCTTGGGAAGTCATTGCAGGGCAGAGAAAGCCGCTTAGAGTGACTTATATCACCGACACGGTTTATTTTGACGGTTTAGCGGAATTTGCCGAGGCTTCGCAGCTTCTCATCTGCGAGGGTATGTACGGCAGCGACGAGTACATACCGAAAATGAGGGAAAAGGGGCATATGGTATTTTCCGAGGCGGCAAAAACCGCAGCGGCGGCGGGGGCGGAAGAATTATGGCTGACGCATTACAGTCCCGCGCTTGCCGATCCGGAGGAATACGCCGGAAGCGTAAGGGAGATCTTCGCCAATACCGTTATAAGCCGCGACGGAATTCACAGGACGATAAAATAAAGCTGTGCGTTTTTGAAATGCACAGCTTTATTTTTGCCGTATTATACTATATAGTCAACATATCCTATTTGGCGGTCGGCTTTGTTTTCATAAGCTCCCGTATCTGCTCCGTATCGGGCATGGCGGGGATCGCTCCCTTTTTCGATGAGCAAAGCGCGCCGCAGGCGTTGGAGAACATAGCCATTTCCTCTAAGGCGTCGCCGTCCAGATCCTCTACGCTGCCGCCGTTTTGTATCAGCTTGTATAGAAATGCGCCGAGGAAGCTGTCGCCCGAACCGAGAGTGTCAACGGTATTGACCTTGTAGGCGGGATAACGCTCTATACCCTTGCTTGTGGCTATAATGCAGCCCTTTGCGCCCTGCGTTATGCAGACTATCTTTACGCCCTGACCGAGCAGCTTGGCTACCGCTTGTATAAGCACGCCGCAGTCGGTGATGAGCTGAAGCTCGTTTTCCGATACCTTGATGATATCCGCATACGGAACCGCGCTTTTAACGGCTCTCAGAGCCGCCTCTTTGCTTTCCCACAGACTTGGGCGCCAGTTGGGGTCAAAGGATATCAGCTTTCCCTGCATTTTGGCGTATTCCACAGCGTTTATCGTGGCGGTCTTTGACGGCTCGGCAGTAAGGGAAAGCGCGCCGAAATGGAATATCCTGCACCCGTCGATCAGCTTTCTGTCCACCTCTCCGTAACGCAGATTAAGGTCTGCGCTGGTTTGGCTGTTCCTGTAAAAAACGAAATCACGGTCGCCGTTTTCATCGCTGCGCACAAATGCAAGGGTCGTGGAATAATTGGGGTCGACTATCAGACCGGACGTATCCACATTATGCTCGTTGAGCACCTTTTTCAGATAAAATCCGAACATATCCCTGCCGATTTTCCCTATAAATCCGGCGGACGCTCCCAGCTTTGCCGCCATACATACCACGTTTGCGGGCGCTCCGCCCGCGTTCTGGGTGTATATGGGCGCTCCGTTTTCGCCGTATGAGCCTGTAAAATCCACCAGAAGCTCTCCGATAGAAACAATATCCGACATAACCTTTTCTCCTCTTTTTCTTTTGTTTTATATAATATTATAGCATATTCATTTTATATATTTTCACAAAATATCTTGACTTTACTATGAAATAATTATTAGGGCGCGTTGACACTGCCGTAAGCGCTCGGATAACACAAGAGCGATGCGGTATAAATTGCAGACGCGCGGGAAATAATACTGCTGATAATTCTCTGAAAGGAATGCGTGGAAAAATGGAAAAAAACGGAGCTTCTCCCGATACCTATGATTTTAAGGAGGTGGGTCTTTCTGCCTCTCTCGACGAAAATATCGGCAATATAAAGAATATTCTGGGAAACAGCGCCGATCTGCTTGTAAGTCCCATTACCGTCTGCGGAGTAAGGTCGGCTGTGCTGTGTTTCGAGGGAATGACATCCGGCTTCGACGTAACGCAGATGGTCGTAAGGCCTCTTATGGAGATACAGCAAAAGCAGATGAGCGCCGACGGACTTTACCGTCATGTAAAGGAAAATATGATACTGTCGGTGGACAGCGGAGAGGCGGAGCTTTACGGAGATATCATACGCAGGCTCATGAGCGGCTTTGCGGTCTTTTTCGCGGACGGAGTGAGTAAGGCGATGTGTTTCGGCATACAGGGTTATGCCGTACGGGGAGTAGACGAGCCGTCCTCCGAGGGCAATATAATGGGTTCTCACGAGGGTTTTGTTGAAACTGTGCGTACAAATATGTCCCTGGTGCGGCGGAGAATGAAATCTCCGGTTTTGCAGTTCAAGCTTTTTCCCGTTTCGCAAACAAGCAATACCGACGTTGTGGTGTGCTATATGGCTGACAGAGTACCCAAGGAGCTTGTTGACAGCATATGCGGCAGACTGAAGGAACTCAAGCTGGAAACCGTTCTGGGCAGCGGATATATTTCGCCGTTCCTCACAGGCGGAGAGCCGTCGGTATTTGCGGGACTTTCCGTCACCGAACGCCCCGACGTTATGTGCGCCAAGCTCCTTGAGGGGCGGGTGGGGATCCTTATTGAGGGAACGCCCTTTGCGATAGTCGTTCCCGCCATGTTTACGGAAAATTTCCAAACTCTCGACGATTATAATTTCCGTCCTTTTTACGCAACCTTTTTGCGGTATATCAGGTATCTCTCCTTTTTTCTTGCGGTTTTCTTTCCGGGTATATACGTGGCTGCCGCACTTTTTAATCCGGAAATGTTCAATTCAAGACTGCTGATGAACCTTGCCTCGGCGGAGGAGGCCGCCCCGCTTAACCTGATGTGGGAGGCGTTTATAACGCTTATATTCTATGAGATCATCAAGGAAGCGGGAGTCAGGCTGCCGAAAAGCGTCGGCGGAGCGGTGTCCATCGTGGGAGGTCTTATAATAGGCGACGCGGCGGTGAATGCGGGGATAATATCAAATCCCATGCTCCTGGTATGTGCGATCTCGGTGACGGCGTCGTTTGTGATACCCTCTCTTAATCAGCAGATAACCTTTTTCCGTCTTGCCGCAGTACTGATCGGAGGACTGTGCGGATTTTACGGTATAGCGCTCTTGTCGGCGTTCCTGCTTGCAAATATATGCGCCGCGGAAAATTACGGTCTGCCCGTCATGGCGCCCCTGTCGCCGTTTTCGCCGAAGGCAATGGGAGATGTGGCGGTCAGGCTTGGCTTTAAGAAAATGGGAAAACGGGGTTTTACCGTTGAACAATTAAACGGCGTAAATATAGCTGCCGCCGCAGAGCGGGCAGGCGCCGACGACGGCGCGGGGGAGGAATGATTGACATATGGAGAAAAAATATGTAGGCGCGGGTCAGACCGCTGTAATGCTTTCGCTTTTCGGCGTGCTGTACTGCGTTTGCTTCGGCAGCTTTACGGGCGTCGGCGCTATGCTTGTAAACTCGGTGGCTTCGGTCCTTGCCGCAGGAGCGCTTGTAATACCTCTTGTGATCCTGTCGCTTAAGGAGGACGGCAGCCTTTTTGAAAGAGCGGCGCGGGTGAAAAGCGTATTCAGGGTGATCGCACTGCCTTATGCGGTATATTTTATCTGTGCGGGAGCGGACTTCTTAAAAAAATATTCTTATTTTGTCAGCGAAAGATATTTCACCGAGGGCGGCGTAATATTGACCGCCGTCCTTATGGGAGCGGTATGCCTTTACATCTCCCATGCGGGAGCGGAAACGGTCTGCCGTATGAGTACCGTGCTGCTTTTTATGACAGTCGTTACCTCCGTTTTTTACCTTTGGGCGGGATACCGTGATATTGCCGAATTTGACCTCGGAAGTATAGTTCCCGAAAAAATATCCGTTTCGGATAATTGCTTTAACGGATTGTTTCCCGCAGCCGCGGCAGGGAGTATGTGCATTTCCGTTCTGTGCGGAGGAATGGGAAAAAACACCCGAAAGGGCGCGTATCTCGGTCTTGTGGCAATGCTTATCGCAAGCGCGGCTGTAATATTCGCCGCCGGTACGGTGATGAGCGATTATACAAACGTAAGCGAATATCCTGCGGCGGACGCGGTGATATATGTTTCGAGGAAAATGTCTTTCAGACCCGACGGAATATTTTTTGCGCTGTGGACAGTTTCCGCGGCGGCGGTCATATCCCTGCTCAGCGCCTGCTCGGGTCACTGCGTAAAGACCGTATTCCCCAAAATAAAGGGAGAGGGGATCGTTTCCGCAGCGGCGGTTACTGCTGCAGCGGCAGCGGGAGTTTATTTTAACAGCGATATATGCGGCGTTCTGTACAGTCAGCCGTGGGTAAACGCCGTCCTGCTTTTCGCGGTCCCGCTTATAATGCTGATCATATGCAAAACGGGTAAGAAAACGGCAAAAAAATGATCGAGGAGAGTATATATGAAAAAGACGATCGCAGCGGCAGCGGCGGCAGCCGCGTCAATTTTCCTTACCGCGTGTCAGGCGGTACAGGTAAACGAGAGAATGTTTGTGCAGATGATGGGGATAGAAATATCCGGCAGCGAGTGTCTGCTGACCGTGCAGGTCTATGACACGTCCTCCGAAAGCTCCTCTCCGGAATATATTGTTTATTCGGGAACGGGCAGGAGCTTTAACGAGGCTGCCAACGCCATATCGAGGGAACAGGGAAGAGAGCTTTTTTTCGGTCACTGCTCCGTTATTTTTGCTGATGATGATATACTGAGGGACGCGGATAAGCTGAAAACTCTCGCGGGCGAGCGGATATCCGTGGGCTGTCCGGTTATATATTCGAATTTCCCGGGAAATGCCGTAAGCGCGGAGGACAGCGAAGGAAAGACTGTCGGCGCGGAAAAAGTATCGGGTATACTGGAGCGTTACGCCGGAGAGGGACTTACGTCCGATTCCACGCTCAAAAGCGTTACCGCCGCTGCAGAAAACGGGGGCGTTTCGGCGGTAACTCTTTACGGCGAAGAGCCGCAGGGAACAGCAGTGGTCAATATCGCGGGAGAAACCTCTCTGCTTGATATGACGGAAACCGCCGCATACAATCTGCTGCGCGGAAGAAGCGGAGTCAACCTTAGCATATATAACGGAAGCATGAGGCTTGATAAAGCGGAAAAAAGCGTTTATTACCGTAAAACGGAAGAAAACGGGGGCGAATATCAAATACAGCTTTCTGTTGAGGCTGTATTAACGGAGTTAGGCAGCGAAAATGAGCTTTCTTTGTATAGGTCTGCCGCAGAGGATATAATTTCCCGCTCCGCCGACGCCATATGCAGACGGGGACTTGAAGAGGGTTTTCTCGGCACGATCGTGGAAAACGAGTATCACAGCAGCGGAGATAATATTGATTTTTCGGTCAATACGGACGTAAAAATAAAAGAACAAGGTTGAAATGTCCGTCGGAATGTGGTATAATGTTATCAGACGCAGAATGAAACTGCGGGAGAAAGGAAGATAATGTTATGCCGGAAAAAATATTTGAACTTTTGTCGGGATTCAACGAGGTCGAGGCTGTGGCTCTCGGCGGCTCCCGCAGCGGGGGCAGCTTCGACGAAAGCTCCGATTACGACGTGTATGCGTATCTGACCTCCCCTTTGGACGAAGAAAAGCGCAGAACGGCGCTCTCGGAATACTGCGGCGTTACTGAGATAGGCAACAGCTTCTGGGAATACGAGGATAACTGCGTGTTAAAAAACGGCTGCGGTATAGATATTATTTACCGCAGCCTTGACGAGCACATAAAGGAGATCTCCCGGGTGGTCGACGGATTTGAGGCTCGCAACGGCTATACCACCTGTATGTGGCACAATCTCATAACAAGCAGGATAATATTCGACCGAAACGGCAGGCTTGAAAAATATAAGCGGCAGTATACCGTTCCCTATCCCGAAAGGCTCAGGAGCAATATCATAAGCCGAAATATGCGCTTGCTGAGAGGCAGTCTGCCGAATTATACGGATCAGATAAAAAAGGCGGCAAACAGGAGAGATCTTGTAAGCGTCAACCACAGGACAGCCGAATTCATGGCGTCATATTTCGACGTTATATTTGCACTGAACCGTATGACCCACCCCGGGGAGAAAAGGCTTGTAAGCATATGCCTTGAAAAATGCGGAATTCTTCCCGCAGATTTTGAGAAAAATATAAACAGTCTTTTCTCCGTTATGACGAGCTTCGGAAGCGAGCCCCAAAGGGTAGTCCGGCAGGCTGAAGCTATCGCGGAGGAACTGGAAAAAACAGTTAATTCGGCGAAATGACCGCATACGCCGAAAAATTCTTTATAAAACTACGGGAGGGGATACCTTGCATAAAATGATACGCAGCAGCGGCAGGATAATAGGGAGGCGCTTTGACCGCATACTGTTTGCCTTAAATATCCCCTCGCTGACCGTAGCCGCCGCGCTGCTTATAATATCCCGCCTGATAATGGCAAGAATGGAGATACCCGACGGCTTTTACGGGATATATTTCGCCGCCGTTTACATAGCCGTTGCCTACAGCTTCGCAGTGACCCTTGTTATAACGGTAAACGCCAATATGCGCCTGCGGGGACACGGAAAATATACATATATGGAAATATTCGACAGTCAGATGGTGGTGTCCGAGTATGTGTCGACTGTATATTTTCAGGGAAAATTCCACGATTACAGGAGGCTTTGGGTGATAAATCTGGCGGATATAGAGCAGGTGACCTGCACCCGCAGCAGGATCGTTATCAAATCAAAGGCAAGGCTCATTGAGCAGAGAGCGGACTGGCTGGAATATTCCGAGGAGGACGGACGGATATCCTTTGATTACTGGTGGTACAACGATTACGGCGGAGAATTGGTGGAAACGGCGGAGTTTGCGGATAATTACTTCTATGCCGAAAGAGCGGCGCAGAGGATAATTTTCTGCTCCCAGAAGCAGAAGGAAAGGGAAGTGCGCCGAAGCGAGTTCAGAAAGCGAATGCTGGAGATAGCCGGACGCAGCCGCACAAAACGGCGGAAGAAACCCAAGGAAAGAGTTTTCAGAGGGTATGAGATAGAGAGGAAATTTTAAGAGACCGGCGATTTGCTGCAAACGCGAAGAAAAGCCATATAAAGCTCTTTCCTCTTGCTTCCTTTGAACAGGCTGAAAAAGGCGGAAAACTGAAATTTTCCGCCTTTTTTTACTATTTTGTTTCCTCCAGCCATCTCAAAGCCGTATATGCGTAAACGGCGCTGCCCGAGGCAAGAACGTTTTCGCTGAATTTTATCATGGGGTGGTGCTGGGGATAGATATACCCGTCTTTAGGGTGTCCTGCCGCAAGAGCGAGCATTACAGAGGGTACACGGCGGCTGACATAGGCGAAATCCTCCGATCCGCTGCCGCCCGAACCGCCCATTGAAGCAGACGTCAGGGTCTTTGACCGTCCGAGAAGCTCCGTCACGTATTTTTCCGCGCACTCCGATATGCTTTTGTCGTTGAGCAGCGACGGACATCCTCCCTCAAAGGAAACGGAGGCTTTGCAGCGGAATGCGGAGGCTATGCCCTCGGATATCTCCTTTATCCTTTCGGCAACACGGCTGCGTACGCCGTCCTCAAATGTGCGTATGCTGCCCTTTATTACCGCGCTGTCGGGGATAACGTTAGCCGCGTTTCCCGCGTTTATGCAGCCGACGGTTATGACCGCCCTTTCTCCCAAGGCAAGCTCTCTTGCGGATATTTCCTGAAGTCCCGTTATTATACGGGCGGAGGCGGTTATGGGGTCGATACCCGTGTGGGGCATTGATCCGTGGCAGCCCTTTCCCTGCACCTCTATGCTGAAATAATCCGCCCCGGGAGAGCTTATCCCGGGAGATGATACCACGACCGTCCCCTCCTCAAGAGGAACTGCCGAGATAACGTGTATCATCAGCGCCGCGTCCACGTGAGGATCCTCCAAAAGTCCGCCGTTTATCATGTCCTTTGAACCCTCGAAAATCTCCTCCGCAGGCTGGAACATCAGCTTGATACTGCCCTGTATCTCATCTTCCCGGTCTTTCAGCAGCTTTGCCGCGCCCAGCAGCATGGCGGTGTGCATATCGTGGCCGCAGGCGTGCATATTGCCGTTTTCCGAGGAAAATTCCTCTCCCGACGCCTCGTTTATGGGCAGTGCGTCCATGTCCGCCCTTATCATAAAGCATTTACCGGTTTTTTTTCCGCCTATTACTGCAGTAACGCCCGACCTGCCGCACTTTTTCCAAGGTATGCCCAGCCTGTCAAGCTCGTTTTTCACATATTTCTCCGCAAAAGGAATATCAAAACCCGTTCCGGGATTTTTGTGAAGCTCCCTGCGGAAGCGTACAAGAGTATCCTTTGTTTCCTCCGCTTTTTCAAGCAGCTCTTTCGGATCAATGCTCAAGGCTATCATTTCCTTTCGTTGAATTTATATTACCATTATATCACCTGTCGGGTATTATTTCAATATTTTATCTTAAAAAAACAATAAAATTAACATAAAATTAACATAAAATTATGATATAATAAGCATTCATGACCGTACAAAGCGGCGTGTAAAATATTCGGATCGCGGTGATGATATGTCAAAGCTCAGCAATACGGAAATATTTGAAAATACTCCCATACCGAGGGCGGTCACGGGTCTTGCCGTTCCTACGGTAATGAGCTCTCTTGTAATGGTGCTGTACAGCCTTGCGGATACATGGTTCGTGGGACTGTTAAACGATCCCGTGCAGAACTCGGCTGTTACTCTTGCCGCCCCAGTGCTTCTGGCGTTCAATGCGGTAAACAATCTGTTCGGAGTAGGCGCGTCAAGCATGATGGGACGCGCGCTGGGCAGAAAGGATTACGATACCGCAAAGCGTAGCTGCGCATTCGGCATATGGGCGGCGGCTGTCAGCGGAGTGATTTTTTCATTGGCGGCGACTTTGCTCAAAGCTCCGCTGCTGACGGTTCTGGGCGCGGCGGAGGATAATATTTACGCCACCTCGAGATATCTTTACTGGACTGTCACATTCGGAGCGGCTCCGTCTGTTTTGAACGTTGTGCTTGCCTATCTTGTAAGGACGGAGGGTTCTGCGGTGCACGCGAGCATAGGCACAATGGGAGGCTGCTTTATCAATATCATACTCGATCCCTTTTTCGTGCTGCCGAGGTTTGCGGATATGGGAGCGGCGGGAGCGGGACTTGCCACGTTTATCGCAAATTCATGCGCCTGCCTGTACTTTTTCGTGCTGATATACGTGCGGCGAAAGACCACATACGTCTGCATAAGTCCGCGAATGGCTTTCCCGAAAAGAAAAATAGTCATGGGAGTGTGCGGAGTAGGCGTTCCCGCGGCGGTGCAAAATCTGCTTAACGTAACGGGAATGACCGTACTTAACAATTTCACCTCCGGTTTCGGTTCGAACGCGGTCGCCGCCATGGGCATTTCCTATAAGATATATATGATCCCCATGCAGGCGTCATGGGGACTTACATCGGGCATTATGCCCCTTATCAGCTATAATTACGGCAGTGGAAATTATAAGCGTGCAAAATCGGCGGTGACGTTTACCGCGAAAATATCCGTGATATTTCTCACGGCGGTGACGGCGGCGTTTTACATATTTTCGGGAGAGCTTATGGAGCTGTTCATAAAAAACAGGGAGATAGTTGCCTACGGATCGGCGTTTCTGCGGGGAATGTGTCTTGCCATAGTATTCCAGTTTGTGGATTTTCTGGGAGTTGCGGTGTTCCAGGCGTGCGGCAAGGGAATGATGTCCCTTGTCTTTGCGGTTCTTAGGAAGGCGGTGCTTGAGATACCCGCGCTGATAATCCTGAACAGGCTTTTTCCGCTGTACGGACTGCCCTATGCACAGACCGCGGCGGAGATCGTGCTTGCATTCGTTTCGGCGGCTTCGCTGCTTCATATGTTCAAGAAAACGGAGAGGGAGAAGCAAAATAACTGACGTAAGGCGTAAGAGCCTGTTCAGTATCTCACCGCACACGTCTTTTCGGCAAATTTTACCGATAACACCGTCAAAATTATGCTCGAAGATCCGCACACGCCGAGATACTCAACAGGCTCTTAAGACAAGAAAATTTCTTCTTGTTTCCCGTTTTGCATAATTTTCATGAAAAAAGGCATTATAAATACAGGCAGCAGCGCACAAGGGCGTCAGCCGTTCTTTGTACGCCGCTGCCTGCATATTATCCGAAAGGAAGTGCGGTATGACCGTTGTATTTATAAGAGCCGTTATCCTGTACTGCGTGCTGATCTTCTCCGTAAGGCTTATGGGCAAAAAGCAGATAGGCGAGCTTCAGCCGTCGGAGCTTGCCATAACCATACTTATTTCAAATATAGCCACCTTGCCCGTGGAGGATCTGAGCATTCCTCTTATTACGGGTCTTCTGCCGGTGCTTACCCTTGTCTGTCTTGACGTTATAATGTCGTGGATATCCCTTAAATCGAGAAAGGTAAGGGGGCTGATGTCGGGCGAGCCTGTTATCATCATAAGCAACGGAAAGGTGGATCAGCAGAAGCTGTATAATCTCCGCTTTACCACCGACGATCTTATGGAGGCGCTGCGTTCAAAGGATATTTTCGATCCGGAGGAGGTGCAGTTTGCGGTGGTGGAAACCACGGGAAAAATAAGCGTTTATCCGAAATTCAAGAACCGCACCGTGACCAATGAGGATATGAATATAAAAAACGTTTCCTCCGATCCTCCCGCGGTGGTGGTGCAGGACGGTAAGGTAATGGAGTCCTCTCTCAAGCGTCTGGGACTGGGCATGGGATGGCTTGATAAAATACTCAATGAAAACGGCGTGCGTCATAACGATATATTTATGATGACCGCCGAAACTGCGGGCAAATACCGTATAGTAAAAAAGGAGCTTTATTCGGACAGCAAGGGGGAAACGATAATTGATAAGGGTTAAAATAGCGGTCACGCTCATCGCATTGATACTGATATATTCCGTATCGTCGCTTTTTCTGCTGGGCAGCGAGAACGGCAAGCTCAAATCCAGGATAGAGCTGATACAGCAGACATACGAAAGCGGCGATACGGACGGCGCGCTGAAGCTTTCAAACGAGCTCAACGACTACTGGCATATATATGAAAAGAAAGTCACCATGATAATTCACGACGACGCTCTTGCGCCTCTTAACATTTCCGTTGCCAAGATAACTCCCTTTATATCCAATGAAAACGCCGAGCTGATCGCCGAGATACAGTCAATATATCATCAGATAGATCAGATATACGAGGAAGAATTTCCGAGCTGGTATAATATCCTGTAATTTCGGAGCGTGCCGCCTCGGAATTATCCGGCGGGGTGTTGACTTTTCGGTGAAAATGTGTTATTATTTCTTTATCGGAAACGGATAAAACGATAGCGAAAGGATAACGGCATATGGATAATTCTGCGGACAATCAAAGGGATAACAAAAAAAAGCCGCCGTTTTTTACGGAAAAAAGAAAGCTCGCCGCCGCCGTTCTGAGCGCGGCGGCGGTTTTGCTGTGGCTGATACTGTGGCAGATATTTCCAATGGAATTTTATTCGCTGTTCTTCGCGTCGTACGCGGGAAGCAATTTTACGCTTTTGCTGCTTTCGCTGGTGATAACCTTTCCTGCGAATTACATTGCTTCAAAGGCGTTGAAAACCGATGTCAAAACAGGCGTTCATGCTGCGGCAAACATGATCGGAATGGTCGGCTGCATTTATCTTTATTCCGCATTTAGGTATAACGCCCCATATTTTCCGATCCTCGGATTTGCCGCTCATATCTGCGCCTGCGCCGTCATATTCGTCAAAAGCAAGGGAGAAAAAATACCTAAAATAAAGGACGCTTCTCCCGGGCGGGCAAAGCTCGCAATAAGCGGAGCCGTATGCACAGTATGCTCCGATCTGCTGTATCTGCTGCTGTTTACCGCCCTACTGAATATTTTCAGAGAATGAGCTATCCTATTTTTACGACTATGCTTTGTTTTCCGTTTTCTTCCCATCTGTCGATAAAGGTCTGCTTGGTGTAACGCTGTATGTCGTCCTTTCGGTTGCAGTCCATAAAATAGTAATAGGACGCGTCATACCCCGTAAGGATAAGGGTGTGGGAATTGGAAAGCCACATCACGGTATCTCCGCTGTCGGTTATCCATTCGGATACGGCGTTGTAACGGTAGGGTTTCATGTCAATGGACGCCCAGACTATGACGGGAACGCCGCCGTCTATGAGCCGTTCGAGGTCGGCGGAATTGGGGTCGTCGAGTATGACCGCCCTGTTCGGCGAGCCGTTGTCCGCAAAGTAGCTGTCAAGAACTTCCGCTATGACCTCCTTGTAACAGCCGTAACCCTTTCCGTAGGGATCGCCCACAAAGCATTTATGCGGATCCGGACCGTACAGCACGCCGCCCTTTTCTGTAAACATTTTTTCGGTGGGAAGATAATCGTCGGTAAGGCTGCATTTGTCGGTGCCGTATCCTAAAAAGCGCAGCATTGCGGCGGCGCAGGTCACCTCGCAGCCTACGGGCAGCTCCGGATATTGATCCACTACCTCCATGGGTATCTCGCTTTTGCCGAGGAATACCGAGGGAGGGGTATATTTTTCGCACAGCTCTTCAATGGAATAACCGCCGTATTTGCGGTGCATATCCGCATTAAGCTCGGCGTAGACGTTTTTTTCCTCAAGTCTGCGGTGAATGCTGTTTTCCGTGCTTATGTAATCGTATGCCGCAGAGCAGGCTATGAGGGAAATGCCGAGAACGGCGCACAAAACTGCGTTTTTCAAGAGGATCACCGTCCTTGATATGATTATGATATGATTATAACATATTCGGCGGTCTTTTTCAAGCGCAAAATAACAGGAGGAATAAAATGACAGGACTTGTTCTTGAGGGCGGGACTTTCAGAGGGATATTTTCCGCAGGCTTTATGGACGGACTTATAGAATGCGGGATCACATTCCCGTATATCGTGGGTGTGTCCGCAGGTATATCCAACGCCGCGTCATATGTTTCGGGGCAGTTCGGCAGGAATATCGAGATACTCAAAAAATACAGAGGCGACAAACGGTACATGGGGGTGAAAAATTTCGCCTCCTGCAAGAGCTATTTCGGACTGGATTTTGTATACGACGAGATACCCAACAGCCTTGTGCCGTTCGATTACGATACCTATCACAGCTATAAGGGCAGATTTCTTGTAGGCGTCACCAACGCCGAAACGGGAAAGCTCGAATGCATGGACGGCATGACGGATACCGATAAATGGACGTATCTGCGCGCTTCCTGCGCTATCCCCGGGTATTTTCCCGCAATAGAGATAAACGGAAAATATTACTACGACGGCGGTCTGTCCTCTCCCATATGCGTAAAGCAGGCAATAAAGGACGGATGCGACAGAACGGTACTTATACTCACTCAGCCGGCCGGCTTTGTAAAAAAATGCGGCAAGGGAAATATGGTAATGAGCCAGGTGATAAGAAAGAGATTTCCCGCCCTTGAAATGCCTCTGCTTGCCCGCCACAGGGTATACAACGATCAGCTTGCCTTTTGCGGAGAGCTTGAAAAAAGAGGAAAGACTCTTATATTCCGCCCCGAATATCAGCTCAACAGCTTTGAAAAAAATACGGATATCCTGGAGCAGTACTGGAAAATGGGTTACGATATGTGCATCGCCAACAGGGAGAAGATCCTTGCCTTTATGGACTGACGCAGGGGAAAAATATTTTTCCGGCATGCTTTATTTTTGTTTCTTTTTGACCGATAATATCATACTTTCGGGTCATAATAAAGGTAAAACGAAAGGATGATGATCATGGAAAACAAAAACGGACTTAATTCGCTTTTGCAGACAAGCAGCAAGGCGCAGAGCTTTTTCGGTTCTCTGCCGGATTATGTGCAGGGAGGGATAATGCTTCGGTCGGACAGTATCAAAACCGAGGAGGATCTTCATAGCTGCGCCGACAAGGTCATGAGCGAATTCGAATAGCGGGCGGAGCTGCCGCCGGATCTGTCCGCAGGTTGATCTGTTATCGGAATAATAGCGCAAAATCGGGAAAAACGGTCAATAAACGCCGTTTTTCGGCGGATTTGCGCTTTCCTGTTTTTTGCTCAAAACATCAAGAAAATTTTGGGATCCGGTCTTATAATTATATCATAGACCGGTCTGAAGATAACGTTATCATAAAAAAACATCGGCATTGGAGTGATAATATGGAAAAGGTCGCCGTGCTGACGGCTGCGCTGGAGTTTATCGAGGATAATATCCGCGAAAATATCGTAAGGGAGGATATTTCCTGTCATTGCTTTGTCAGTCTTTCCTCGCTGGAGAAGCTGTTCAGGCAGGTTTTTAACATCGGCGTTGCCGACTACATAACCCGCAGGAAGATAACCCATGCGTCAAGGGAGCTGCTTGCCTCCGATGATACAATTCTCGATATAGCCCTGCGTTACGGCTACAACTCCCACGAGGTGTTTTCCCGCGCTTTCTGCCGCATATGGGGAGAAACTCCCAATATGTACCGCAGAAACAGGAGCTTTTCCGAAATATTCCCCATGCCCGATGTGGAGTTTAGTGTGAATTTTAACGAAGGAGATGTTATTATGAGCGGCAGGAAATTCGATATCACCGAGCTTTACGACTACTTATACGAAAACAGGGGTAAATGCGTCCTTTCCTTTGACATTGTGGGATTGATGGAGATAAACCGAACCTACGGTCACAAGGCGGGAGATATCGCCATTGCGGAATGTATCAAGCGCATCGACGAAGAAACGGCGGGAGATATGATAATGTTCCGCATAGGCGGGGACGAGTTCGTGCTCGTCACCGACAGAACAGAGGTGAACGAGGCGCGGGAGATAGGGGACAGGATAATGGCAAAAAACGGAAGTACGGTTTCCTGCGAGGGAAAGAGCGTTCCCGTTTCCATGCGTTACGGCGTTACCGTCCTTGAAGCTGACGGCACGCTTCGTTACGGAGAACTGTTTACCGAGCTTGTAAAGGCGGGACGGGGGGATAAGTAATCACGATAATCCGACCGCGTTATATGACCGCAGAAAAACGGCACCCGCCTTTGAAACGGGTGCCGTCTGCATTGAGCGGAGGTAAAATTCCTCCGCTCAATGCGGCTGTGCGGATCTTTATGGGATATCACGATCCGCTCGGTATGTACGGTCTGACAGCTCCCGCCAGCGCGGATGCGGGCATGGTCTGAAGCCATATCCTGCCCGGACCCGTTACCTTTGTGTTGAAAAAACCCTCGCCTCCCGCGAGAACGTTTCCGATACCCTTTACAGCTTCGATGTCCACCGAGCAGGTAGCCTCCATAGCCGCAAGATAACCTGTATCCACAAGCATGCTCTGACCTGCCGAAAGGGTGTATTCGCAAACGCCGCCGTCGATCTCGAGGAAGACCATTCCCTTGCCCGAAAATTTCTGCATGATAAAACCCTCGCCGCCGAAAAATCCCGCGCCGAACTTTTTCTGGAAGAATATCTCCATATTGACCCCTATGGTATTGGCAAGGTAGGAGGATTTCTGCGCGACTATGGGAGTAAGCGACGTTTCAAAGCAGATTATATCCCCGGGAAACGTGGAAGCAAAGGCTATCTCGCCGTTTCCTCCCGCCGCCGTGTATCTGTTCCTGAAAATGGATTCTCCCGTAAGCGCGCTTTTCGCCATTTTACCCAAAGCTCCCAGCAAGCCGTTTCCTCCGTCCGAGCTTAGACCCGTATCCATCTGCATTGTAGGCGTCATCCATGACATAGCGCCTTTCTGGCATTCGATAGCTTCCCCTGCGCCCAGTCTGCATATAAGCACGGGCAGAGGAGCGTTTCTTACTTCATACTGCATGATCCCATAACCTCCGTTTTATTTTTTTTGAAACTACCGATATTATAACATATATTGCGGATAATTGCAATGTTTTTTTATGTTTGGCTTCGGATAATTTAATAACAAAAAAACACTTGAAAAAACATTAAAGCTGTGATATAATGTATTTTGATTTATGCTTTGAGAGGACTGAAAAAATGAACGAAGAGGAAAAGGAACAGACCGCCGGGGCGATCCCGGACGAGGCTGACGGACGTCCGCCCGTCGATCCGAAAAATAAACTGTATACGGTAATATCCCTGCTTATTTTCGCAGTTATTTACGTGGGCTGGGGTCATTTCAAGGATAATTTTACCCTGCGGTACGCGCTGTTCTGCGACAGCTTCACATCTGCCGAGGAAACGGCGATAACGGATGAGGTATTCGGGGATACAGAGATCCCGCCGGGAGCAAGCCTCAAGTTTGCGAGATATCACAGAAATTTCGACAGGGACTGCTTTTATGCCGCTTTTGAAGTACCGGAGGAATATTTTGAGGACGGTACGGAGAAATTTGCGGAGGAGCGTCTGCCTTACGCCGTGGGAGATCCGGAAGAGGACGTGCGGCTCACCGTTTTTTCAAGACCGGACAACGTTCCCGATTTCGTTTACGGCGACAGCTACGTATGTATAGACGATCCGAAAAAAAGCTGCATGATATACGGCGGTGAAGACGGTTTTACGGCAGTTTTCCAAGCTGCCGGATACGAGGGCGCAGGCGTGGATATACTGCGTGAAAGCGGCGTCAAAATACCTGTAAGATAAAGGACTTTGAAATGAAGAAAAATATCGTATTTGCCGCAGTGCTTATAATATCGCTGATATTCCCCGTTATGCCGTCCGTTCCGTGCTCGGCGGAGGAGGACGGGATAGATTTTGACTTTACGGCCGACGGCACGGAGCTTGAGGTATACATAAAAAATTACGATGAAAGCTCCTCGTATCAGGTGAGCATAAGCGGCGGGAAGAGCTTTATCCCCATGTATGAAACGGATTCCATTCGGTTTTACAAGCTCCCCGCGGGTACGTATCAGATCTGCGTGCAGAAAAACAACGACCGTTCGACCCTTACGGGAATAAAAGCCGCTTCGTTGGGAGAGGATACGGGGAATATATCCCTTTCGGTGGAGGGAATACGCGAAACCGGTTACAAATCGGGCGGGATAAGAGTGGAGATAGAAAATTATTCCCCCAGAAAAAAATATCTTGTTTCCGTAAACGGCGGAAAGGTCTGGCGGCAGGCGGAGGGCAGAGTCACCGAGCGCAGGGGACTTTACGCGGGGGATTATACCGTTGTAGTCAAGGAGCTTGACAAGCCGGAGAATATTTCCGCTCCGTTGGATATAACCGTTCCCGTGATGAACTATTCCGACAAGGCGTTTATAAAGACGAGCGTTATAAAGCAGGCTCCCGAGCTTCCCACAGGCTGCGAGGTCACATCCCTTACAATGGCGCTGCATTTTTATAATATCAAGATACAGAAAACCGTCCTGTCCGATTTTTTCCTTGAAAAGGGCGAGTACAGAGCGTCCGACTACAGAAAGGTATTTGTGGGAGATCCCAGAGATATAAACGCTTACGGATGCTTTGCAGGCGTGATAGTAAGCTGTGCGGAAAACTTTTTTTCCACGGTTTCCTCCCGCAGCTTCGACGTTCTCGACCTTACCGGATGCGAGCCGGACAGGCTGTATTCCTACGCGGATATGGGTTATCCCGTGATAGTCTGGGCAACCGGAAAAATGGGCGAGGTAAAGGAGGGCCCGAATTGGACGGATCCGGAAACAGGCAAAAGCGTTTCATGGCCGGGGAACGAACATTGTATGCTCCTTGTGGGGTATGATGTGCAATTGGAAAGAGTTTATGTCAACGATCCTCAGCAGGGTTTGGTTTACTATCCCATGGGACTTTTTGAGAAAAGATTTGCGGAAATGGAAAAACAGGCTGTGGTGATAGTAGAAACAACGGAGAAATAATTATTATATCTGAATATATGAAAATTTTCAATTTATTCACAAATCACATTAGGTTTTGTGATAAAATTATTATAGAAAAATTATACCAACGAAAGGGCGGTTTTTATATATGGATCACAACATACTTCTTGAAAGCGGTACGAATGAGCTGCAGCTTCTTGAATTTACCGTCGGAGAAAACAGCTACGGCATTAATATCGCCAAGGTGAGCGAGGTCCTTACGGATCAGGTCATAACTCCCGTTCCAAACGGTCCGGAGGAGGTCGAGGGCGTTTTTATCCCCAGAGATAAGCTTATCTCCGTAATAGATCTGCATAAGGTGCTTCATATTCCGCCGGATACCAACGCAAAGAAAAATATATTTATCGTCTGCCAGTTCAACCAGATGGTCGTGGCGTTCCATGTCACAAGCGTAAAGGGATTTCTGCGCATTTCGTGGAACGATATCACCGAGCCTCCCGCCATATCAAACGGCAGCGAGGGCGCGGGTATATCTACCGGAGTTGCCAAGATAGGCGAAAAGATCATAATGATACTCGATTTTGAGAAGATCGTATCCGACCTTAACCGCAGCAGCGGCATTGACGTGACGGGTCTTGACAGGGTGGAAAAGGCAAGCATTACCGTGGGAAACAAGCGCATTATCGTTGCCGACGACTCGCCTTTCCTCAATAAAATGATAACCAGCACCCTTGCGGATACGGGATTTAAGAACGTCATTTCCTTCCAGAACGGCGAGGACGCATGGGATTATGTTAAGACCTTTAAGGATCGCTCCACGGGCGAGAATATAACCGAACAGATCGCCTGCGTTATCAGCGATATCGAAATGCCCAAAATGGACGGTCACAGGCTTACAAAGCTCATAAAGGACGACCCCGTGCTGAAGCACATTCCCGTAATACTCTTCTCCTCTCTCATTGACGAGCAGATGATAGTAAAATGCAAGCAGGTGGGCGCGGACGCGCAGTTCTCCAAACCCCAGATAACAGAGCTTATCAAGACGCTTCTCAGGTTCATCTCCGAATGATACGGATGGGAGGCGCGGAAATATGGAATGTCCGTACTGCAAGGGCGAAATGATAAAAGGCGTGCTTTCGTGAGATGGCAGAATGCCTGTCGTATTCAACCAAGGAGAAAATAAAAAGAGCTTTTTGCTGTCTATGATGGGCGACGGTCAAGTCAAAGCAGCCAAGCACGCGTTCTCCTCATTTGCGATAGACGCCTTTTATTGCGGAAAATGCAAAAAAATGATATTTGATACGGAAATTGCGGATTAAAACATCAAGGCTGCCGTCCCTTATTTGGGACGGCAGTTTTTTATGTCTGAATATATTCGTCCCGACTGTACATATTATTACAGTAAATATTACTCTTGTAACAGAGAAAGGACGATGAACAAATGGCAGTGGATTTTTCCAAAAGCGAAACCAAAATAAACCTTATGAGAGCGTTTGCGGGAGAAAGCCAGGCGAGAAACCGTTATACCTTTGCCGCAGACAAGGCAAAGAAAATGGGCTGCGGCTTTATCTATAATATCTTCAACATCACCGCAAACCAGGAAAAGGCTCACGCGGAGGTTTTCTACAATCACCTGAAGCAGGAAAACGGCGGGACGGTCTTTATCGACAACGCCGGTTATCCCGTTGACAATTTCGACAAAATAGAGGATCTCCTCCGCAGCGCACAGCACAACGAATACGAGGAATTTGAAAAGGTATATCCCGCATTTGCAGCGACGGCGAAAGAGGAGGGGTTTCCCGACATCGCTTTTTCCTTTGAGAAAATAGCTCTTATTGAATCCGCCCACGGCGACCGTTTCGGCTGCTTTGCGGAGCTTCTGGAAAAGAGCAAAATGTTCGAGGGCGACGAGGATACGCAGTGGATGTGCCTCAACTGCGGCCATATACACACGGGCAAATCAGTGCCGAAGTCCTGCCCCGTGTGCCAATACGATCAAGGGTATTTCGTTCCCTATAAGTATTACAAATTTATTGCCGAAAAATACGGCTGCGCCGCACTTTGCCAATAATAAACCAAATGCCTCCGTAATGCATAGAATAATGTTACGGAGGTGCTTTTTTTATGGAAATTGCCGTTATTTTGCTTTTGGCGTTTTTTGCCGTTATGGCTGTTATTGAGATAATTTCCGCCAAAAATTACAGGAAAGACTGCCAAAGAAGGATAATACTTATCCCCGTGACCGATAAAATGTACGACATAGAACATATCCTGCGGCAGACTCTTGAAATGATAAAATTATCCGAGGAGGACAGCCGGATCATCATCTGCAATATGGGAGCGGATAATGAAATAACGGATATCTGCCGAAGATTTTCCGAGGAATATCCGATTTTCGAGCTGATAGAGGCAGGAGCGTGCTGAAACGCTTTCAGAGCGGGAATTTTAAGAAGCGAGAGGCAAGAGCGTTGGGAGTGCAAAAATGCCGCCGCTGCCGGTCAAACCGGCAGTGCGGTATCTCTGTCTGCTGCGGCAAAGCTCGTCTGCAATAACACGAGATATCATCTGCCGAAAACATTAGACCACCTCGGAAACTTCCGAAACGCTGTCTGACTTGTCTTTTTTGCATCATGCTTCGCC